>JAXFDY010000099.1:0-107743 GCA_034172985.1 Lachnospiraceae bacterium | reverse complement strand
CCCCACCAAGAGTTTCGCAAACTCCTCTTAGAATCTCATTGAAATGTAAAGATTTTATCATACAATATAGAAATATTCAATAAAAACCATTGAAAAAACCAACGTCTTTCATTATACTATGAGTGGCCCGACAAATGGGCCTGATGTCGATTTTTTCGTGCTTTGCACTCTCAAAATCGACGCAAACATTCGAAATTCGCTCATTTTTCTGCGAAAAATGGCTACTTTCTCATGTTTGGCGGGACCCATAGACATAAAAATATATGCAAGCATGTATTTTATGTCCATTTGTCCCTTGGCTCATACTATGATACAAGGGTTAAAAGCAATAGGAGGAAATCATGAAGTGGAATAAATTTACATTAAAGACAACAACACAGGCAACCGATTTAGTAATTGGTGTTTTAGTTGAAAATGGTATAGATGGAGTGGAGATTCAGGACAATATCCCGTTATCAGAAGAAGATAAGAAGCGTATGTTTATTGATTTTTTGCCGGAACTTCCTAAGGATGAGGGAATTGCATATTTGAATTTCTATATGGAAGAATTGTCTCCGGAAGAAGAAAAAGCAAAAATGGATGCGGTAGCAGCCGGACTGGAAGAATTAAAAGATTTCGTGGATGTGGGAGAATGCAGTATCGTAAAAGGGGAAACTCAGGATACAGACTGGATGAATAATTGGAAACAGTTCTTCAAGTCTTTTGAGGTGGATGGTATTGTGATTAAGCCTACATGGGAAGAAATGAAACCGGAATATGAGGGAAAGATGCTGATTCAGATTGATCCCGGTATCGCATTTGGAACAGGTCTGCATGAGACAACCCAGTTATGTATGAAACAGCTTCACAAGTATGTAAAAGAAGATACTGCGATTTTAGATGTAGGATGCGGAAGCGGCATTTTATCTATTATTGCATTAAAGATGGGAGCAGCATCAGCAGTAGGAATTGATATTGATGAAAATGCCATAACGGCAACTTATGAAAATCTGGAGGTAAATCAGATTCCGAAAGAGAAGTGCAGAGTTCTTGCGGGAAATATTTTGGAAGACAGAAGGATACAGGAAGAAGTAGGATTTGATTGCTATGATATTGTAGTGGCAAATATTCTGGCAGATGTGCTGGTGCCTCTTACACCGCTGGTTTCACAGCATTTAAAGAAAGGCGGAACATATATCACTTCTGGAATTATTGATATGAAAGAAGAAGAGGTGAAGGCTGTGATAGAAGCCCAGCCGGAGTTGGAAATTGTAGAAATTACAAGACAGAATGACTGGGTATCTATTACCGCAGTAAGAAAGTAGGCAGATATGCATCATTTTTTTGTAACGCCACAGGCAGTGAAAGAAAACCGGATATGTATCACCGGGCCGGATGTGAATCATATGAAAAATGTACTCCGCATGAAAACGGGAGAAGAAGTATTGATTAGTGACGGGGAAGGAAAAGATTATTGTTGTACCATAGATACACTGTCTGATGAGGAAATAATAGTTCAAATTATAGATGATAATTTTGAGGGAACAGAACTATCCTGTGAGTTTTATCTGTTTCAGGGATTGCCGAAGAATGATAAGATGGAAATGATTATCCAAAAAGCAGTGGAATTAGGAGTGAAAGAAGTGATTCCTGTCGCTACAAAGCGGGCGGTTGTGAAACTGGATGAGAAAAAAGCAGATAAAAAAATCCAGCGGTGGCAGGCCATTTCGGAAAGTGCGGCAAAACAGTCGAGAAGAGGTGTGATACCAAAGATTCAGAAGGTGATGGGATTTGGGGAAGCACTCACCTATGCACAGGCATTTCATATGAACCTGATTCCGTATGAAAATTTTAAGGGAATGAAAGAGACAAAAGAAGCTTTGTCAAAAATCCGGGAAGGGATGAAAGTGGGCATTTTCATTGGTCCCGAAGGCGGTTTTGATGAAAGGGAAGTAGCATTAGCGATAGAAAAAGGTGTGCAGCCGATTTCGCTGGGGAAGAGAATTTTGCGTACAGAGACAGCAGGCATGGCGATTTTGTCTGTATTGATGTTTCAATTAGAGAAATAAGAATGGAGATATAATAGAATCATGGAAGCATATTTAGATAATTCGGCCACAACAAAAGTATCTCAGAGCGTCAAAGATGTGGTTGTCAAAACGATGACAGAAGATTTCGGGAATCCTTCTTCTATGCATATGAAAGGTGTGGAAGCAGAACGTTACCTGAGAAATGCAAGGGAGACTATAGCAAAGTTATTGAAGGTGAGTGAGAAAGAAATTATTTTCACTTCAGGAGGAACAGAATCAAATAATCTTGCATTGATTGGAATGGCTATGGCTAATAAGAGAGCAGGAACGCATATCATCACAAGCTCCGTGGAACATGCCTCTGTTTTAAATACCATGAAATATCTGGAAGAACAGGGATTTGAAGTCACTTATCTCCCTGTGGATCATATGGGAAGAGTGAAGCTGGATGCACTGAAGGAAGCTTTGCGCCAGGATACGATTCTGGTTTCTGTTATGTATGTAAATAATGAAATCGGTGCAGTAGAACCCATTGAAGAAATAAGTAAAATTGTAAAAGCCTATAATCCGAAAATTATTTTTCATGTAGATGGAATACAGGCCTTTGGAAAATATCGTATTTATCCGAAAAAAATAGGGATAGATGCACTGAGTGTCAGTGGACATAAGATTCATGGTCCAAAAGGAGTTGGATTTTTGTATGTCTCAGAGAAAGTCAAGATAAGACCGATTATATTTGGTGGCGGACAGCAGAAAGGTATGCGTTCCGGAACTGATAATGTGCCGGGAATCGCAGGAATTGCACAGGCTGCAAAAGAGGCTTACGATAGATTTGAGGAAAAAACAGCAAAGATGTATGAGCTGAAAGATTATTTTATTGAGCGCCTGATGGAACTTGATAATGTAAAAATAAACAGCTGCAAAGGGGAGGAGAGTTCACCTCATATTATCAGTGTCAGCTTTGTGGGAGTCAGAAGTGAGGTAATGCTTCATGCTCTGGAGGATAAAAAAATATATGTGTCAGCAGGTTCCGCCTGCTCATCCAATCATCCTCATATCAGTGAGACTTTATCAGGAATTAAGCTTTCACCGGAAGAAATCGATTCTGCCATACGTTTTAGTATGTGTGAAAAGACCACAAAGGAAGAACTTGATTATGCAGTAGACACGATTGCAGGTATGATAAGTACATTGCGTAAATTTACAAGAAGAAAGTAGAGGTAAAAATGGAATTTAAGTCATTTTTAATAAAGTATGCGGAAATCGGAGTGAAGGGAAAAAACCGTTTTCTGTTTGAAGATGCACTTGTAAAACAGATTAATCATGCATTAAAACCATTGGATGGGAGCTTCCATGTATATAAGGAGGTTGGACGTATCTATGTGAATGCAGAGAATTATGATTATGAGGAAGTCATCGATGCACTTTCCCATGTATTCGGGATTGTGGGAATCTGCCCGTTAGTGCAGATTGAAGATAACGGGTTTGATGATCTGGCAGACCATCTGGTGAAATATATGGATGAAATGTATCCGGATAAACATCTTACATTTAAGGTAAATGCCAGACGGGCAAGAAAAAACTATCCGATGAATTCCATGGAGCTGAATGCGGCAGTGGGAGAAAAACTTCTGGACGCATTCCCGGAAATCAGGGTGGATGTACATGAACCACAGGTTTTGTTAAATATTGAAATCAGACAAATGATTAATATTTATTCACTGACCATTCCGGGACCGGGCGGTATGCCGGTAGGAACTGCCGGAAAGGGGATGCTTCTCCTGTCAGGAGGAATTGATAGTCCGGTAGCCGGTTATATGGTTGCAAAGCGTGGAGTCAGCCTTGAGGCTGTATATTTCCATACGCCTCCATATACTTCAGAGCGTGCGAAGCAGAAGGTAATCGATCTGGCAAAAAAAGTAGCAGCCTATTCGGGGCCAATCAAGCTTCATGTGGTGAATTTTACAGAGATTCAGATGTATATTTATGAGCAATGTCCGCATGAACAGCTGACGATTATCATGAAGCGGTGCTTTTATAAAATTGCGGAGCAACTGGCAAAGCAGAACGGATGTCTGGCACTGGTGACAGGGGAAAGTATCGGACAGGTTTCCAGCCAGACTATGCAATCTCTGGGAGTGATTAATTCTGTGTGTGAGGAACTGCCGGTATTTCGTCCTGTGATTGCTTTTGACAAACAGGATATTGTGGATATAGCAGTGAAGATAGATACCTACGATATTTCTATTGAGCCTTATGAAGATTGCTGTACTACATTTGTGGCAAAGCATCCGGTGACAAAGCCGAACCTGAAAGGAATAGAAAAATCAGAATTAAAGCTTCAGGAAAAAATAGGGGAATTGATAGAAGAAGCTGTTGCAAATGTGGAAGATATTGTGATAGCGAACGAAGAGAGGGATAAAAATGAAGTTTGGTAAAATAATGATGATTGCAGCTGTTTCAATGTGTAGCCTGATGCTCTCGGTTTATCCGGTTCAGGCAGAGGATACACAGGAGATTCTTCCGCTGGAGGAAATAAATATTCAGGAGGATTCTGACTGGTCGGAAGATGGGGAAACGCAGTTTATCAGACAGGAAAAAGAAAAGGAAGCTCCGTTTTCTTTCCGTGTTCAGACGTATCTGTCCTCAGGCGTGGATTCAGTTGTCTATGCGGCTACGGAAGTTCAGGGAGTGGATGTTTCACATCATCAGGGGAGTATCAACTGGAGCAGTGTGAAGGCATCCGGTATGAAATTTGCCATGATCCGTGTGGGATACCGTGGCTATGGAACAGGAGCCATCTGTGCAGATTCTTATTTTGAAACAAATATTAAAAATGCATTGGCAGCAGGAATGAAAGTAGGTATCTATTTTTTCTCTCAGGCTCTGAACGAACAGGAGGCTTATGAGGAAGCATGTTATACGATTAACATGATAAAAAAATATAACATCACCTATCCTGTAGCATTTGACTGGGAAACTGCATCGGGATATCGAACTTATAATGCACAGTTATCATCTTCCCAGATGAATGCCATTGCATCAAAATTCTGTGATACAGTTAAGAATGCGGGGTATATTCCGATAGTATATTCCAATACAGTTGATTTTACTGGTAGATATAATTTCAGTGACCTGTCTTCAAAGTATTATATCTGGTATGCCAGATATCTGCCAGAATTTGGAGGAACTACATGGTATAAACACGGAGACCGTCTGCCAAACTATAATAATAATATTAAGTTTAATATCTGGCAGTATATGAGTGACGGAACAGTACCTGGAATCAGTGGAAACTGTGATGTGAATGTTTCATTTCTGGATTTTGGAACTTTGAGGGAAAATCCCCAGCCTGTGGTAAAAGAAGTTACTCTGACGACCAGCTCCAAAGACATCCAGATTAATACCGGAGAAAAGCAGATTACGGGAGTAGCGGCAGGAAACACCTATAGCGGATTAAGAAGCTGTTTTGAGAACTTCTATATTTCCATAAACGGAAGTGGTAACGGCAGTGGCGGCAGTAATCAGTTGAAAACAGGGGATACACTTGTATTTACACCAAAAGATGTATATAGTCATTTGAAGGATAATACATATGTACTGGTGATAAAAGGGGATGTGGATGGAAATGGAACGATTGATGTCCATGATATGGAAGGACTGCAGAAGGACTTGCTCGGAATAGAGAAACTGGCTGATGCAAATCAGGTGGCAGCGGAGTTGGACGGAGATGATGAATTAACGGTAAAAGATATCGAAGTGATTCAGAAGTATTTGCTTGGAATGGGTGAATTGCCCATAAAATAAAAAGGAAGCCGGTGAATGAAATATATCAATTCACCGGCTGATTATATCATATGTACAGATTATACTAAGTATGGTTTCAGTACTTCTAAAATCTCGTTCATACCAGCTTCGTCAGCATGAATGCATAAGTCGATTGGCTTTGATAAATCAAGACTGAAAATACCCATAATTGATTTTGCATCAATAACGTATCTTCCGGATACTAAATCAAAGTCGGTATCAAACTTTGTGATTTCGTTTACGAATGACTTTACCTTATCAATAGAATTTAAGCAAATCTGAACTGTTTTCATAGTAAAACCTCCTCGAAAAAATTGTATTTGAATTATGATTCATTATGAGGTAAACTCTTTTGGGAGAAACCCCATTTGTATATATACTACATTTAAAAAGGTTAAAAGTCAATGCAAAATATGTTAAATTCAAAAAACTAATTGGAGATTAATATGATAAAAAAAGAAAAAAGAAAAGTATCCTTTCATTCTCTGGGATGTAAGGTCAATTCTTACGAGACAGAGGCCATGCGTCAGAAATTGGAAGAGAAAGGATATGAAATCGTAGATTTCGGACCGGGGGCAGATATTTATATTATAAATACATGTACCGTTACAAATATCGCAGACCGAAAGTCCAGACAGATGCTCCACAAAGCAAAGAAGATGAATCCTCATGCAGTAGTGATAGCAGTCGGCTGTTATGTACAGGCTGCAGGAGAGGAACTGCTGAAGGATGAGGCAATCGATATAGTAGTGGGTACGAATAGAAAAAGTGAAATAGATCAGATTATCGAAGACTATTTCCGGGACGAAGTTATGCCGGAGAATAAGCACAGTTATCTTACAGATGTGTCAGGGAAATGTGGCTATGATGATATGGAAATGACTACACTGGCAGAACATACAAGAGCATTTATCAAGATTCAGGATGGGTGTAATCAGTTTTGCACATATTGTATTATACCATATGCCAGAGGAAGAATCAGAAGCAGAAAACTGCAGGATATTCGAAAAGAGGTAGAAAAGCTGGCAGAAAACGGTTATAAGGAAGTAGTGTTGACTGGTATTCATCTGAGCTCCTATGGGAAAGATCAGGAGGAGGACATCACATTGTTAGATGCAATTCGTGAAGTATCTGCAGTAGAGAAAATCGAGAGAGTGCGACTGGGATCTCTGGAACAGGGGATTATTACAGATGAATTCGTGCAGGAGCTGGCGGTGAACAGTAAGTTCTGCCCGCATTTTCACCTGTCGCTACAGAGCGGGTGCGATACAGTTCTGAAACGCATGAACCGCCATTATACATCAGAGCAGTATTTGGAAAAGTGCAGGCTCATCAGAAAATATTTTGAAAAACCGGCATTAACTACAGATGTAATCGTAGGCTTCCCGGGAGAAACAGAAGAGGAATTTCTGGAGACGGAACAGTTTTTGGAAAAAGCAGCATTTGCCCAGATGCACATTTTTAAATATTCCATGCGAAAGGGAACCGTTGCAGCCCGGATGGAGAATCAAGTGGGGGATGCGGTCAAGACAGAGCGAAGCGAAAAACTTCTTGCATTAAATGAAAAGTTGGAGAGTGCATATCGGATGCAGTTTCTGGATTCTGAGGAAGATGTCCTGATGGAAGAAAAAATTGACATTGACGGACAGAGTTATTTCGTGGGACACACCCGGGAATATATTAAGGCGGCAGTAGAAACAGAAGAAGATTTGACCAATAAAATAATAAAGGTAAAATTCAAAAAAATGATAAATAAAGAAATATTGCTTGCAGAATTGGTAAAAATATATTAAAATAAGATGAAAGTGTGTGCGTGGGAAAGAAAAAACTAAAAATTTTTTTCTTTGAAAGAAAGCATATTCAGCAACATATTTTTAGGAAAGGTAGAATGTACGGAGATGAATGGAAAGATAAGCAATACACAGTATTTTAAAACTGTACCTGAGACAAAGGTAGAAGTGGGTCAGGTGATGGAACAGGTATATCAGGCATTATCAGAAAAAGGATACAATCCGGTGAATCAGATTGTGGGATATATTATGTCTGGAGATCCAACCTATATTACCAGTTATAAAAACGCCAGAAGCATGATTATGAAAGTGGAGAGAGATGAGCTGATTGAAGAAGCACTGACTTACTATATCAATAACAAATTAAAGTAAGAGGTAAGCCATGAGGATAATGGGACTTGACTATGGTTCGAAAACTGTAGGTGTAGCAGTGTCAGATGAACTTCATATTATCGCACAGGGTGTGGAGATTGTACGGCGTGATTCTGAAAAAAAGATAAGAAAAACGCTGATACGAATTGATGAATTGATTGCTGAATATAATGTAGGGAAGATTGTATTAGGACTTCCGAAAAACATGAACAACACTTTAGGTGACAGAGCAGAGAAAACGCTGGAATTTAAAGAAAATTTAGAGAGACGCACAGGACTTGAAGTTATTATGTGGGATGAAAGACTATCCACGGTAAGTGCGCATAAGGCCATGATGGAAGCCGGAGTACGCAGAGAGGATAGGGACAAGTATGTAGACAGTATAGCGGCTACAATTATATTGCAAGGCTATCTTGACAGCATCAGTTTATGAAATGAGGACGAAATATGTTTGGAAAAATCAGAATGGTAGATGAAGAAGGGGCAGAAATCGAGTTTTCTGTGATTGAACAGACAAGAGTAAATAATACGGATTACCTTCTTGTGACAGACTCAGAAGAGGAAGATGATGAAGTAAATGCATTTATTGTAAAAGATTTATCAAAGCCGGAGGAGGAAGAGGCTTTGTATGAATTTGTAGAAGATGATGATGAATTTGAAAGCGTGGCAAAAATTTTTGATGAGCTTGTAGGGGATTTAGATTAAAATTCGGAGGTAGAAACGTGAAAGCAGTTAGTGAAAAAGAAAACACGAAGATAAAAATCATTCCATTGGGCGGACTTGAACAGATCGGAATGAATATGACACTTTTTGAATATGAGGATAATATCATTGTAGTAGATTGTGGTTTATCATTTCCTGATGATGATATGCTTGGTATTGATCTGGTTATTCCGGATATTACCTATCTGAAAGAAAATGCGGACAAGGTCAAAGGATATGTGATTACCCACGGACATGAGGATCACATCGGAGCCATTCCTTATATTTTAAAGGAGGTCAATGCACCGATTTATGCCACAAAGCTTACAATGGGAATCATTGATAATAAATTAAAAGAACACGGTATGGAAAAGGCCGTTAAAAAGAAAATCGTGAAGCATGGCCAGTCTATTAATCTGGGATGTTTTCGTGTAGAATTCCTGAAAGTAAATCATAGTATTGCAGATGCAGCAGGTCTGGCTATTTTCACACCGGCAGGTATCATTGTGCATACGGGAGACTTTAAGATTGACTATACACCGGTTTTTGGCGATGCCATGGATCTTACCAGATTTGGTGAGCTGGGAAAAAAGGGTGTACTGGCACTGATGTCAGATAGTACCAATGTTTTGAGACCGGGATTTACCAGCTCAGAGAGAACGGTCGGAAAAACCATTGATCATTTATTTGCAGAGAACAAAGATCATAGAATTATTGTGGCAACATTTGCTTCCAATGTAGACCGTGTACAGCAGATTATCAATTCTGCATGTAAGTATGGACGGAAAGTCATTGTGGAAGGTCGCAGTATGATTAATATTATCAATACGGCAAGAGAATTGGAATACCTTAAGGTGCCGGATAACACGATTATTGATATTGAAGAGATGAAAAATTATACAGACGATAAAATCGTATTGATTACTACAGGAAGTCAGGGAGAATCTATGGCAGCATTATCCCGTATGGCAGCATCTATTCATAAGAAAGTAACGATTAAGCCGAACGATACGGTTATCTTCAGTTCATCCCCGATTCCGGGAAATGAAAAGGCTGTCTCAAAGGTTATCAATGAACTGTCCATGAAAGGGGCCAATGTTATTTTCCAGGATACACATGTATCGGGACATGCCTGTCAGGAAGAGTTAAAATTGATTTACTCTCTGGTGAAGCCAAAGTACTGTATCCCGGTTCATGGCGAATACAGACACTTAAAGGGTGCAGCAGAACTGGCAGAAAGCCTTGGAATTCCAAAAGAAAATATTTTCATTTTATCATCCGGAGATGTGCTGAATCTTTCTGAAAAAGAGGGTTATGTAGGTGAACATGTTCAAGCTGGCGGAATCCTTGTGGATGGTCTCGGAGTAGGTGATGTGGGAAATATTGTTCTGCGTGACAGACAGAATCTTGCGGAAAATGGTATTATTATCGTGGTAATGACATTTGAGAAATATAGCAATCAGCTACTGGCAGGTCCGGATATCGTATCCAGGGGTTTTGTCTATGTCAGAGAAGCGGAAAATCTTTTGGAGGATGCCAGAAAAGTAGTCAATGACGCAGTCCTGGAATGTGTGGATAAAAATATTTCTGACTGGGGAAAAATCAAGATGGTAGTGAAGGAAACCCTGAGCGACTATCTGTGGAAAAAGATTAAGAGAAATCCGATGATTCTTCCGATTATCATGGAAGTAGAATAAACCTGAGAGGTGAGGAAACGGCTATGGAAGAGGAACTGTTAGATGATGAGATTTTAAAAAAAGCAGCAGAACTGCGGGAAGTGATTTTAAATAGTGAAGATTATAAAAAATATCTGCAGTATAAGAAAGAGTTAGAGGATATTCCGGAATTATATGAGAAGACAAATGAATTCAGGGAAAAAAATTTTCAACTCCAGATAACCGGACAGTCTGCAAATGAAGAACTTGTAAATCAGCTTTTAATGGAATATGGTGATCTTTTGAAAAATATAAAAGTATCCGCTTTTATGAATGCCGAGTTATTATTGTGCCGTAAGCTGAATACCATGAATCATATTTTGATGAAGGATATTGATCTGGATTTGAGATTCTTGTAACAGGAGAGAAAAATGAATTTAAAAAAGACCTCCAAGCTGGTGCTTGGATTATCAGCAAAAATAGTATTTTGGATTGTTTGTCTGGCAGTATTTATCTTTATCTGCAGCAAGGCCTTTTCTTTTGGACACATGATTTTCAGTAATGAAGCCATGGCAAAAGAAGGTCAGGGAAAGGAAGTAACAGTAACGATACCTGAGGGAGCCAGTGATATGACAGTGGCGGATCTGCTTCTGGAAGATGAACTGATAGAGAATAAATATGTTTTTGTGATTCAGGCAAAACTATTTGAGGCTGAATTCCATGCAGGCGAATTCGTATTGAACACGGAGGATGGACCGGAGGATATTATAGAAATATTAAGCCGGAAGGAAAAAGAAGAATGATAGTGAATGAAAGAATAGTATCTTACATTCATTCGTTAGAAAAAAGCAATGGCCCTTTGCTGGATGAGATGGAGGCCTATGCAAAATTAAACAGAGTGCCGATTATCCGAAAGGAAGTTGAGAGCTTTTTGAAGGTGTTGATTGCAATCAGACAGCCTGAGAGAGTACTGGAGCTGGGAACTGCTATCGGATACTCGGCTATTTTAATGAGTGAGTGTCTGAAAAGTACAGGGAAAATAACGACAATAGAAAATTATGATAAACGCATTCCGATTGCACAGGATAATATAAAAAAGGCGGGAAAAGAATCGCAGATTCAGTTGATTTTCGGCGATGCATTGGACGAAATGAAGAAAATGCCGCAAGAATCATTTGATTTTGTATTTATGGATGCTGCAAAGGCACAATATATCTATTTCCTTCCGGAGGTGGTACGTCTGATGAAACCGGGAGCAGTACTTGTGTCCGACAATGTGCTTCAGGAGGGAGATCTGATAGAATCCCGTTTTGCAGTGACGAGAAGAGACAGAACCATCCATTCACGAATGCGCGAATATATGTATGAGGTAAAAAACAGGGATGATCTGGAGACAACCATTGTTCCTATGGGAGATGGATTGACAGTAAGTGTAAAGAGGTAAGGTGAAATCATGTATCAAAAACCAGAGTTATTGATTCCGGCCAGCAGTCTGGAAGTGTTGAAAACTGCTGTTATTTTTGGAGCGGATGCAGTATATATCTGTGGAGAGGCATTTGGACTCAGGGCAAAAGCGAAAAATTTTTCTATGGAAGATATGAAAGAAGGAATTCAGTTTGCACATGACCGGGGTGTGAGGGTGTATGTGACTGCAAATATACTGGCACATAACAGTGATTTGGCAGGTGTGCGTGAATATTTTACAGAGTTGAAAAAAATAGGTCCGGATGCATTGATTATATCAGACCCGGCAGTATTTACGATTGCAAGGGAAGTTGTTCCTGAGATTGAAATCCATATCAGTACCCAGGCAAATAATACAAATTATGGAACCTTTCAATTTTGGCATAAGCTTGGGGCGAAACGTGTAGTGACGGCAAGGGAACTTTCTCTGGAAGAAATCAGGGAAATCAGGAAGAATATACCGGATGATTTGGAGATAGAAACATTTATTCATGGTGCCATGTGTATTTCCTATTCGGGAAGATGTCTTCTCAGCAGTTTTATGGCGGGAAGGGATGCAAACCGTGGGGCATGCACTCATCCATGCAGATGGAAATATGCAGTTATGGAGGAATCAAGACCGGGAGAGTATATGCCGGTCTATGAAAATGAGAGAGGTACCTATATTTTTAATTCGAAAGATTTATGTATGATTGAGCATATTCCGGAACTGATGGAATCAGGTATTGATAGTTTCAAAATTGAGGGAAGAATGAAAACGGCGCTTTATGTGGCTTCCGTGGCAAGGACATATCGTTGTGCCATCGACGATTACAGCAAGGATCCGGAATATTATAAGTCGAGAATTCCATATTACAAATCGGAAATTGCAAAGTGTACCTATCGGCAGTATACAACAGGATTTTTCTTTGGAAAGCCAAATGAGACGACCCAGATTTATGACAGCAATACCTACATTAAAGAATATACTTATCTTGGTATTGTTGGAGAAGAAAAAGACGGAACATACCGTATTGAGCAGAGAAACAAATTCTCAGTAGGAGAAGAAATTGAAGTAATGAAGCCAAATGGTGAAAATATAAGTGCCGTTGTAAAATCTATCCGGGATGAGGATGGAAGAGAGCAGGAGAGTGCTCCGCACCCAAAACAGGTGTTATATATTGATCTGGGTATTCCGTTGGAACAGTATGATATTTTGAGAAGGCGGGAAACAGAGGAATAAGAGAGAAGGTTACTGTATGTTTACAGTAACCTTCGGTATGCATCTCTGAGTTTTAGCAGACATTTTTTTTCTATGCGGCTTACATAGCTTCGGGAAATACCAAGATTGGCAGCCAGTTCTCTCTGGGTCATTTCTTTTTCACCCAAAAGACCATATCTTTTTTTGATTAAATCGAATTCCTGAGGAGTGAGAATTTTATCAATGTTGTGATAGAGCCAGTTTAATTCACTGTTTCGATCAAAGGCACTGGCAAAATCGTAGGAATCTGCTTCTATGACATCCATGAGATGAATGGAATTCCCATCTTTATCTGTACCGATGGATTCATAGATGCTCACTTCACGGGATTTCTTTTTTTCGCTTCGTAAATGCATCAGAATTTCATTTTCAATGCATTTGCTGGCGTAAGTCACCAGCCGGTTGCCGGATTTTGGCTGGAATGTATTAATGGCTTTAATCAGCCCGATTGTACCGATGGAAATCAGATCATCGTTATCCCGGTCTCCCTGATTGTATTTTTTTGCAATATGGGCAACGAGACGCAGATTGTGCTCTACCAGTTTATTTCTGGCATCCATGTCTCCGGCCGGGAGGCGTTTAAGAAGAAGAGCCTCTTCCTCTCTGGTAAGTGGTTCTCTGAAAGTTTCCAAATGACGCCCCTGAACGAGAGTTTATTATATTATATGAATGAAACAGGAAGAAAGTGCTTTTCCTAAATAAAGTGAAAGAAAAAAGGAGTCAGAAATTTTGCGATGATAAAAAATATTGTATTTGACATGGGAATGGTTTTAGTAGAGTTTGATTGGCAGGCATACCTGAATGCTCTGGATATTGATGAAAAAATAAAGGAAACTATGAAAGAAAAAGCGTTAGCCAATATCAATGTCTGGAATGAACATGACAGAGGTGTTCTCAGTGACGAAGAGTTTATCCGTTTTGCTTCAAGGGAAG
Source organism: Lachnospiraceae bacterium (assembly GCA_034172985.1). Classification (GTDB taxonomy): domain Bacteria; phylum Bacillota; class Clostridia; order Lachnospirales; family Lachnospiraceae; genus CAG-303. Next base: position 93,771 of record JAXFDY010000099.1, on the reverse strand, counting down.
CACCGGAGATACAGGAGGGACTCCGCAGATATATGGAAGGTGTGGGAGCTATTATTACGGAATATCCATATTCCAGAGAATGGCTGCATAGTCTGAAAGAGAGAGGATATCACATATATATATTATCAAATTACGGAGCAACGCCATATAAATATGCAAGGGAACATTTTTCTTATTTTGGGGAGGCAGACGGAATCGTGATTTCGTCAGATGTAAAGATGATAAAACCTGAGCCCGGTATATATCAGTATTTGCTGGAAACTTACCAGTTGAAGCCGGAAGAAACAGTGTTCCTCGATGACAGGAAGGATAACGTTGCAGCAGCGGAAGCGTTTGGAATACATGGAATCATATTTAAAAATTATGAGCAGGGAAAAGCTGCATTGGAACAATTGTTGAAAGACTTGTAATTTTAATCGTATTTTGATATACTCAAGAGTATGCGAAGGAGGTGGCAATATGAAATTTCGCAAAATAGATGAAAAGACAGTTTGTTGTATGCTGTCAGAATCCGATTTGACAGATAATGATATTACGATAGAAGATTTTATTCATAACAGGGAAAAAGTTCAGAATTTTTTGGAAGCAATCATAGAAACAGCAAGAGAAGAAGTAGGATTTGAGGCTAGCGGACCGATGCTTTCCATTCAGATTATGGCTGCATATCCGGATGGGGTCATGATTACATTTTCGGAAGACCCGAAGGATATGACCAATGCAATCAAAGCAGGACTGGCACAGGCAAAAGGAGAACTGGACGATGAGCAGTGGGTTGAGTCTGCGTCCGATATAAGCGAACTAATGGAATCGACAAAAAAGGAAAAAGCCAGTCAGGTGACCATTTTTGAGTTTGAAAATATGAAAGATATTTTACGATTTGTGGAAAATGCACCGGTGAGAAGTGGATTGGAAAGCGGATTGTATAAAAATGAAAAGACGGGACATTATTATATGACATTGATAAAACTCAGAATGTCAGAAGAAAGATACCGTACAGTAGTATCGACGGCGATGGAATTTGCAGATTTCGTGGGAACATCACAACTTCAGAAGGCGTGGATAGAAGAACATTGCCGCTGTGTGATTCATGATCGGGCAGTTAATACGTTAAAGAAAGTTTGTAAATAAGAACGTAAGACATAGGAGAAAGAAAATGAGTGATAGAATTAGAACAAGATTTGCGCCAAGTCCAACAGGAAGAATGCATGTAGGAAATCTGAGGACGGCTTTGTACGAGTTTCTGATTGCAAAACATGAAGGCGGAGACTTTATTTTAAGAATTGAAGATACAGATCAGGAACGGTTTGTAGACGGAGCAGTTGATATTATTAACCGCACATTGGCAAAAGCCGGGCTGACTTATGATGAAGGACCGGATAAAGACAAAGGATTTGGTCCCTATGTTCAGAGCGAACGTATGGCTACCGGTATTTATATGGAATATGCAAAGCAGTTAGTTGAAAAGGGCGAAGCATACTACTGTTTCTGTGACAAGGAGAGACTGGAATCTTTAAAACAGGAGATTGCAGGAAAAGAAATCGTTGTTTATGATAAGCATTGTCTGACTCTTAGCAAAGAAGAAGTAGAAGAAAAGCTGGCAGCAGGAATTCCTTATGTTATCAGACAAAATGTGCCAAGAGAGGGCACTACTACATTTGTAGATGAAATATATGGAGAAATCACAGTAGACAATTCAGAATTGGATGATATGATTCTTATCAAATCTGATGGATATCCTACTTATAATTTTGCAAATGTTATTGACGATCACATGATGAAAATTACTCATGTAGTAAGAGGAAACGAGTATATTTCATCGACTCCGAAGTATCAGAGATTATATGATGCATTTGGATGGGAATCACCGAAATACATTCATTTATCGCTGATTACAGATGAAAACCACAAGAAGCTTTCCAAGAGAAGCGGACATTCTTCCTTCGAAGATTTGCTGGAGCAGGGCTTTGTGGCTGAGGCCATTGTCAATTACATTGCACTTTTAGGCTGGAGTCCGGAGGATAACAGGGAAATCTTTACTTTGGATGAATTGATAGAAGCATTCGACTATCATCATATCAGTAAATCACCGGCAGTATTTGACATTGTGAAATTAAAATGGATGAATGGTGAATATATCAAGGCTATGGATCATGAAACATTCTATGAGATGGCAATGCCATATATCAGAGAAGTAATCACAAAAGAACTTGATTTGAAGAAAATCCTTGATATGGTAAAAACAAGAATTGAAATTTTCCCGGATATCAGAGAAATGGTTGATTTCTTCCAGGAGCTTCCGGAATATGATGTAGCCATGTATACCCATAAGAAGATGAAGACAAATTCTGAAAATTCTCTGGAAGTCTTACAGGATCTGCTTCCGGTTCTGGAAGAGATGGAAGACTATTCTGTAGATGCACTTCATGACAGAATCGTGGAATATATTGCCGAAAAAGGAATCAAGAATGGTCAGGCTTTGTGGCCTTTAAGAACAGCAGTATCAGGAAAACAGATGACTCCGGCTGGTGCATTTGAGATTATGGAAGTAATCGGAAAAGAAGAATCTCTCAAGAGAATCCGCAAAGGAATCGAATTATTGTCAAGAGAAGTGAATAAATAGAAATGGCGAATCATAATCATCAGAAGAAAATAGCGGCTATCAATGATATATCGGGATTTGGAAGATGCTCCATCGCAGTTTCACAGCCTATTATTTCTTATCTGGGAATTCAGTGCTGTCCTGTCCCTACGTCTATTTTTTCCAATCACACAGGATTTCCTGAATTTTTCTTTGACGACTATACAGATAAAATGCAGGAATATATCGATAACTGGAAAAAACTGGATTTGCATTTCTCAGGCATCATGACAGGATTTCTGGGTTCTAAGAAGCAGATTGATATTGTTAAAAAGTTTATTCATGATTTTAAAGATCCGGAGACAAAGGTATTGATTGACCCGGCTATGGGGGAAAATGGAAAAGCATATCCCACTTATACGGAAGAGATGTGTCTGGAAATGAAAAAACTGATTGAGCATGCGGATATCATTACGCCAAATGTAACAGAGGCATGTATTCTTACGGATACACAATATAGAGACAGATTTTCTGAAAAAGAGCTGTATTGCATGGCAGAACAACTGGTATCTGCCGGCGCGGGGCATGTGGTGATATCCGGTGTAGATATGGGATATGATATCGGAAATGTAATTGCTTCCCATGAACTGAAACCGAAAATGATCTGTCATAAAAAGACAGGGGATTTTCGCTCAGGAACTGGAGATGTCTATGCTTCCATCATAGCGGCAGATATGGTTAATGGAATAAACTTTGAAGATTCGGTGCGAAAAGCAGGAGATTTTGTCAAGGAAGCAATCACAGCCACAGAACGGTTGGAAATACCAAAAACCGACGGGCTGGCATTTGAAGAAGTACTGTATAAATTAAAAAGAAGATAAAGAAAAGGATGCGTTTATCAATACGCATCCTTTTATCGTCTAATCTTCAGATTCAAATTCTTCTATTGATTGTCTCTTTCTTGCTAATTCGTCATTCTCCAGATATTCATCGTAAGTAGTTACTTTGTCAATCAACTGGCCATTTACGATTTCCATAATACGGTTTGCTGTGGTCTGAACAAACTGATGATCGTGTGAGGAGAAGAGAACGACTCCAGGGAATTTGATTAATCCATTATTTAATGCAGTAATGGATTCCATATCCAGATGGTTCGTCGGCTCATCCAGAATCAGGCAGTTTGCACCGGAAATCATTAACTTCGATAACATAACACGGACTTTCTCACCACCGGATAATACCTTCACTTTCTTTACACCGTCATCTCCGGCAAAGAGCATTCTTCCCAGGAAACCGCGGACATAAGGAGCATCCTTGATTTCTGAATACTGAGTCAGCCAGTCTACAATGGTATCGTTGCAGTCAAAGTCTTTTGTATTATCTTTTGGGAAATAAGACTGGGATGTGGTAATTCCCCATTTATAAGTACCTTCATCTGGTTCCAACTCACCGGAAATAATCTGGAATAACGTAGTTTTTGCAATTTCATTAGCACCCACAAAGGCGATTTTATCATCATGTCCTACAATAAAAGATACGTTATCAAGAACCTTTACGCCGTCTACCGTTTTGGTAAGACCTTCAACCGTCAGAACTTCGTTACCAATTTCACGGTTTGGACGGAAATCAATATATGGATATTTTCTGCTGGATGGTTTGATTTCGTCCAGCTCGATTTTTTCCAAAGCTTTCTTTCTGGAAGTAGCCTGCTTTGATTTTGAAGCATTTGCGGAAAATCTCTGGATAAAGTCCTGCAATTCTTTGATCTTCTCTTCTTTTTTCTTGTTTGCTTCCTTCATCTGCTTTACAAGCAACTGGCTGGATTCATACCAGAAATCATAATTACCTGCGTAAAGCTGAATCTTTGCATAGTCAATGTCAGCAGTATGGGTACATACCTTGTTTAAGAAATATCTGTCATGGGAAACGACGATAACTGTGTTGTCAAAGTTTATCAGGAATTCCTCCAGCCATGCAATGGCGTCTAAATCCAGGTGGTTGGTTGGTTCGTCCAGAAGAAGAATATCAGGATTTCCAAATAATGCCTGTGCTAAAAGAACTTTGACTTTTTCACTGCCTCGAAGCTCTTTCATCACCTTGTAGTGGAGTTCGGGACCGATACCAAGACCATTTAACAGTGTTTCAGCATCTGATTCTGCTTCCCAGCCGTTCATGGTAGCAAATTCGCCTTCCAGTTCACTGGCTTTGATACCATCTTCTTCTGAAAAATCTTCTTTTGCATAAAGAGCTTCTTTTTCCTTCATGATATCATATAATCTGGCATTGCCCATAATAACAGTATCTAACACAATGCACTCATCATACTGGAAATGATCCTGCTTTAAGAAAGAAAGTCTCTGACCGGGAGTAATGGAAATCTCTCCGGAAGTTGTCTCAAGTTCTCCGGAAAGAATCTTAAGAAAAGTAGATTTTCCGGCACCGTTTGCACCAATTAATCCATAACAGTTGCCTTCTGTAAATTTAATATTCACATCTTCGAATAATGCTTTCTTACCAATACGATAAGTCACATTTGTTGCCTGTATCATAAAAAACCTCCATAATAATAAAAAGTCAATTTTAAGTATAATAAAAAAAAACTGATTATGCAAGGAAAAAATACATGAAATATGGAAAGGTTCAGTATTTACTTTTTGGACAGTTTGGGGTATCATGAACAGTATATGGTAATCTATGCAGGAGGAAATAAATAATGAACAGATTATGGAAGACGTTTGTTCCGGTTATTATCACATTATTATATATGGGGATTGCATTTTATGTTGTATTGCCGGCAATTAATATTCATAACACAGGTTTTTGGATTTTTTTAATTACTGTAGCAGGTGTGTATGGTGGAAGTGCATTGTTTATGCAGGCAGATGTTTTTGCGGTGCGCAAAAAGATTCCGAAAAATGTCGGTGTGGCATTACTGGTGATAATTGTAGCAGTGGTGGTTATGTTGTTTGGGAATCTTGTATCGGCAGAAATTTTCAGGGCGAAAGAGTATGTTCAGAGAATTGAAATCAAGGAGGGAAACTTCGACGAAGATGTCCCGACGTTAAGTGATATAAAGAAGATTCCGCTTATGGATACTGAGTCCGCAAAAATTCTGGGTGACAGAGTTGTGGGCAGTCTGACCGATGTGGTGTCACAGTATGATGTATCTGATACCTATACAACTATTTATTACAAGGGTAAGGTGGTAAAGGTAGCACCCCTGGAATATGTGGGATTTTTCAAGTATTTTAACAATAGAAAAGAAGGGATTCCGGGATATGTTCTGGTAGATACAGAGACGAATGAAGCTGAATTTGTGCGCATGGAAGAAGGAATCCAGTACTCTCCTTCCGGATATTTTTCAAAGGATCTTTTAAGAAAATTCCGTATGGAATACCCGACACTCACCTTTGAAGACTGCAGTTTTCAGATTGATGATGATGGTGTGCCATATTGGGTAATTTCAGCGGTAAAATATAATACATTCTTTGATTGTACCATTCCTGAAAAGGCAGTTCTCATGAATGCAGTCACCGGGGAGATGAAGTTATATGATATGGAAGACGTGCCGGAATGGGTAGATTATGTGTATTCGGGAGAGACTATCTGCGATCTGTATAATTCTTATGGTAAATTGCAGAAAGGTTTTATTAACAGTATCATTGGACAAAAGGGATGTACCATGACCACAGATGACTTCGGGTACGTTGCCATGAATGATGATATTTATGTATATACGGGAATTACTTCGATTGTTTCAGATAAAAGTAATCTGGGCTTTCTTCTGGTAAATTCAAGAACCGGGGAATTTAAATATTATGAGCAGGATGGTGCAGAAGAGCATTCTGCCATGGGTGCAGCAGAAGGTGTAGTCCAGAATTACGGATATGCCTCATCATTCCCGGCTTTGATTAATATTAACGGAGAACCGACTTATGCCATGGCGTTGAAGGACTCCAAAGGTCTGGTGAAACAATATGCGATGGTCAATGTGAAAAATTATACAATCGTGGCAGTAGGGGATAACATGTCTGATACACTTAAGAATTATAAGTCAGCCATGGCATCCGCAGGTAAAAAGCTGGATATTAAATTGGATATGGATTTTATGGAAGATGAGATTCAGATATCAGATATTCAGTATATAGATACAGAAAACGGAACGATAGTATATATAAAAACAGAGGGGAAGGTATACAAACAGAATTTTGAGGAGAATGAATCTCTGATATTGCTGAATCCGGGTGATGTAATCACAGTTCAGTATGACGTGGCAGAAAAAGAGAAAGAGATAATAGAAATCAGTGGTTACGAGACAGAATAAAAGCAGAGGAGAGGTCAGGATGTCGATAGATAACAACAGAGAATTTAAAACAGAAAAGTGCACCCTGCTTCCTATGGGCAGTGGCCGGGAGGGAAATGATTTACATTTTTCTATCAATACAAAGGAACAGATAGATAAAATTGTACTGTACTATCATGGAACAAAAAAGAAGGCAGGATTTGCCCAGGTGGATGAAGAAAAACATTTTGGAAATCTTTATGCGCTCAAAGTAAAAAATGCGGCAAAATATGACTATGCCCTGATGTCAGGAGAGACATATATTCGCGACGAGTATGCAAAGACTGTCAATCGTTATAAAATGGAGGATGGTACAGTTTTAGAAACATATTCTGCCTATATAGATGATTTTGACTGGGGAGAGGATCACAGGGTATTTCATGCTTATGAAGATACGGTTATATATCGGATGCATGTGAGAGGCTTTACAAAGCATCTCTCATCAAAGGTAAATAATCGGGGATGTTATTCCGGTATTGTAGAAAAAATCCCTTATCTGAAGGAGCTTGGTGTAAACTGTGTGGAGTTAATGCCTGCATATGAATTTGATGACATGATTCTGACAGGTCGCGGAAGTGGAAAAATGAATTACTGGGGATATGGTACAGCGAACTACTTTGCACCGAAAGCATCTTTCAGCAGACACGGAAAAGGAAGTCAGGTCAATGAATTTAAACAAATGGTGCGGGAACTTCACAAAAATGATATAGAAGTTATTATGGAATTTCATTTTGTGGAAGGCATGAGTCCTCATACCATTATGGATGCCCTGCGTTTCTGGGTACTGGAATATCACATTGACGGAATCCATGCCAATTTTAATGTGGCACCACTGAATATGATTAAGTCAGATCCATTGATGTCCATGGTAAAACTGATTTGTAATTACAACTCAGGAGAACCTCTGGATGGGTATGAGATGTTTCAGGGAAAGAAGCGGTTTGGAATACTCAATGAAGGTTTTTTGGGAAATGAGAGACGTTTTATCAAAAGTGACGACAATCAGGTTGCCGATATGATGGAGCATATACGGAAAAATAGTCGGCAATACGCACAGATTAATTATCTGTCCAATCATGATACCATGAGCCTTATGGATGCTGTTTCTTATGAAGTGAAACATAATGAGGACAATGGTGAAAAAAACAGAGATGGAAGTGATTATAATTTCAGCTGGAACTGTGGTGTGGAAGGTGCAAGCAGAAAACGGAAAGTTGTGGAGCTTCGCAGGCAGCAGATAAAAAATGCCATCAGCATCCTTATGTTATCCCAGGGAACGCCTATGATTTATGCCGGAGATGAGATGGGAAAGACAAGAAAGGGAAATAATAATCCCTATTGTCAGGACAATGAGATAAACTGGCTGAATTGGAATGATTTAAAATCTAATCACGAGATTTTCGAATATACGAAGCAGATGATAGCTTTCCGGAAGGAGAACAAAGTCCTTCATCAGACGGAAGAGCCGAAGATGATGGATACAATATCCTGTGGTTATCCTGATTTATCTTATCATGGAGAAGAACCTTGGAGAGCGGATGTTTCTTATCACAGCCGGAGTTTTGCATTTATGTATACCGGAAATTATGGAAAAAATAAAGATCAGGATATTTATGTAGTCTGTAATATGAATTGGGATAAAAGAAAGTTTGCAGTTCCCAGTGTAAAGAAGAAAAAGTGGACTGTTTTTGCCGTGACAGACAAGAATATGAAACTGGAAAAAGTGGAACGAATGATAGAGGTTACACCGAGAACGATTTGTATTCTGGTTACGGAGAGGAAAACGAAGGAGTAAAGATGAGTTCTAATGCATTGAAAGTAATCGCAATGATTTCCATGCTGATTGATCATATCGGTTATGTCCTTTTGCCGGAAGAAGTTGTTTTACGATATATAGGAAGAATTGCATTTCCAATATACTGTTTTCTGTTGGTAGAAGGTTTTTTTCATACCAGAAATATCATAAAATATCTTGCAAGAATGGGGATTTTTGCGTTGCTCTCAGAAATCCCCTTTAATCTTGCAATGGCAGGAACTCTTATATATTCTGAACATACAAACGTGTTTCTGACTTTGTTTATTGGTCTGCTTGTCATGTATTTCTCTGAGGCGGCTTACAAGACTACAGGGGATCAGAGCATGGGAATGGTATTTTGTATCGCAGGTATGATATGTGCGGGCATACTTCATACAGATTATAGCTATGCAGGGGTAATGATTATATATATTTTCTATCTGTCATGGAGAGGGAGAAATAGCGAAGATGTAAAGACGAGAGGACTGACTACGGTACTTATGCTTATTATGCAGACCATCATGTTTCTTTCTTTTAAGGGACAAATAGAAAATTATGCCATCATATCACTGGTCTTTATCCTTCTGTACACAGGGAAAAAAAGTGGCAGGATTTGGGAAGCACTGCATTTGAATAAAATCGACATATTTATGAAGTACTTTTTCTATCTGTTTTATCCATTGCACTTACTGGTATTATATATTTTAAAATAGAACCTAAGATAATAAAGGAGAAAATACATGGAGCAGAGATTTAACGAAGCACAGATGAAGGCTATCAGACATTTTCAGGGGCCTGCCTTAGTTCTGGCAGGTCCGGGGAGTGGGTAAAACCACAGTGATTACTTACCGCACAAAGCGGTTGATTGAAGAGGAAGGGGTTCATCCTTCCAATATTCTGGTGATTACCTTTACCAAGGCTGCGGCTACCCAGATGAAAGAGCGGTTTGATGCTCTTATGCAGGGAAGAAAAATGCCAGTATCTTTTGGAACTTTTCATGCAATCTATTTTAAAATATTAAAATACGCCTATAATTATAATGCAGAAAATATCATACGAGAGGAAAAAAAGTATGAACTATTAAAATCTATTATGGATCAGATGCAGCTTGATATTAGTGATGAGAGTGAATTTATGTCAAATATTCTCAGCGAAATCAGTTTGGTGAAGGGAGAAATGATTGCACCGGAGTATTATTATTCCAAGAACTGTGCAGATGAAATATTTAAAAAAATATATACGAAATATAATGAGATGTTAATCCGAAACAATCTGATTGATTTTGATGATATGCTTATTATGTGCTACGAGCTTTTACAAAAAAGACCGGATATATTGAAATTATGGCAGGAAAAATATCGTTATATTCTGATTGATGAGTTTCAGGATATTAACCGGGTGCAATATGAAGTAGTACGGCTTCTTGCGTCTCCTGACAATAATTTGTTTATTGTTGGAGATGATGATCAGTCCATATACCGTTTTCGAGGGGCACGGCCGGAGATTATGCTGAATTTTGAGCGGGATTATCCCTCTGCTGTCCGAATCGTGCTGGATACGAATTACCGTTCTTCAGGAGAAATCATAATAGCTGCAGATCAAGTGATTAGAAATAATAAAAAAAGATTTGCAAAAGAAATAAAAACAGTACATCCCGGTGGAATAAGACCGGAAATTTTGCAATTTCCAAATGTATATGAGGAAAATAAATATATTCTGGATGAAATCCGTGATTATCATGAACTGGGGTATCGTTATGAGGATATGGCTGTTTTATATCGCACCAATACAATTCCCGGCAATCTGGTAGAAAAAATGATGGAGTACAACATACCTTTTCGAATGAAAGATCAGATGCCTAATATATATGAGCATTTTATCGCCAAAGATTTATTTGCATACATTCATGCCGCCAGGGATTTTAAAAATACCGGGAAAATAAAACGTAGTGATATACTGCGAATTATTAATAAGCCAAAACGGTATATCAGCAGGGAAGTATTCAAACATCCGGAGGTGGATCTGGAAGATGTGAAACGGTTTTATCAGGATAAAGAATATGTGCTGGAGCGTCTGGGCAAACTGGCTTACAATCTTACCATGCTGAGCGGAATGAATCCTTTTGCAGCATTGAATTACATCAAAAATGCCATTGGTTATTCCGGCTTTTTGGAAGAATATGCAGAATACAGACGCATGAAGCCAGAGGAATTGTATGATGTTTTGGAAGAATTGACAGAATCGGCAAAATGTTATAAAACATATGAGGAATGGTTCGCCCATATCAGGGAATATGGGGAAGAACTGAAAAAGCAGACAAAAGAAAGAATGGATAACCGGGACGGAATTGAGTTTGCCACCATGCACAGTTCGAAAGGACTGGAATACCGGGTTGTATTTATCATTGATGCAAATGAATCAATCACACCGCATAAGCGGGCATTTCTCCCGGAAGATTTGGAGGAAGAAAGAAGACTCTTTTATGTGGCCATGACAAGAGCAAAGGAAAATCTGCATATTTATTATTGTCAGGAGCGATATGGAAAAAAAATGGAGGCTTCCCGCTTTGTAGAGGAGATTCTGGATACAAAAAGTTTTAAAAAAGAAAAGAGGTAGATTATGGGTAAAAAGAATGAAGATATGGATGATGAAATGTATGTAACATTACAGTTGGATAATCAGTCTGTGGAGAGTGTAGTCATCACGATTTTCGAAGCAGGAGGAAGGGATTATATTGCACTGCTTCCGACAGAACAGATTGATGGCGAGGAAGGTGAAGTCTTTATATACCGTTATTCTGAGGATGAACAGGGAAATCCGAGCCTCGAAAATATTCAGTCTGATGAGGAGTTTGAGATTGCATCAGACCGTTTTGACGAATGGCTGGATGAACAGGAATATGAAGAAATGATAGAAGAATAAAAAAGAATTGAAATCTAAAAAAATAATAAAAAATGGTTGATTTTCCCATAAAATATAGTAAAATAAAGTGGTATTTTGCATACGGATTAGCTATATGATTCAGGAGGAAAATTTAAGTGGCTACAAATAATTCTGGTAATAACCAGGTAAGAGAAAGCAGACCAAGAACAAACAATTATAACAGAGAGGGAAAATCATTTCCTAAAAATGGCGAAGAGAAAAGGACGGGAAGACCAAGAACAAACAATTATCAGGGAAACGGCGAGTATAAGCCGAGAAACAATGGTCAGTACCGGGGTGGGAATGGTAGCCACAATGGTTATGACAAAGGCTTTGGCAAGGATGAGGATGATGAGAGAGAAGTAAGAAGAAAGCCTGTACAGAAAGATACAAAGCCAAAGGAACAGCAAACAGAGAAAATTGAGATAAAGAATCGTCTGGAAAAAGAGAAAAAGGCCATGAAAAAGAAGCAGGATGTATCCAGAAAAGACAATAAGGCTGTGAAGCATCAGGCAAAACCAAAGCGTAGTGGCAATATTGACTGGACGCGGGCTTATGAGAATGATTCTTATGATGACGACGAGTTTGATATGTATTATTAATTAGCCTGGACGGAGGATAGGTATCATGAAATTAGAAGTATTACAAAAAGAAATGGTTGCTGCAATGAAAGCAAGAGATAAGGAAAGAAAAGAGACAATTTCTGCTCTTGTAGCTGCAGTAAAGAAATTGGCCATAGACGAAGGAAAAAGAGAAGATATTCCGGAAGAACTGGTGGACAGAGCTGTACTGAAAGAATTAAAAACAGTAAAAGAACAGATGGATACCTGCCCGGATGATAGAGTTGAGCTGAAAGAAGAGTACCAGAACAGATATCGCATCATCAGCGAATTTGCACCAAAAATGATGAGTGAAGATGAAATAAAGGAAGTACTTACAACGAAATTTGCAGAAGTAGTTGCTACCAAAAATAAAGGTCAGATTATGAAAGCAGTTATGGCTGAATTAAAAGGAAAAGCAGACGGAAAGACAATCAATCAGGTGGTTGCAGATCTCTGTAAGTAAGAATGCACTTTAAATGGGATGAGGAAGGAATGGGACTTTTTATAAGTTCCATTCCTTCCTCTTTGATACAGGAGTCAGGCGTTTTGCAAAACTCTATGGAAAGAGGACTATATGTCTATTCTCACTCCGTTGTTTCGGACAAATCAGTTGAATTGTTCGACTTCGACGTACATTTCAACTGATTTGTCCGCCCAAAGTCGCAATACATAGATATATAGTCCTCTTTCTATAGAGTTTCGCAAAACGCCTATGATACTGGAGTTTTTGAGATATAAGGGAGTTGGAATATGGAAAAAATGTATGATATGACGGAACAGCAGGAACGGGTGATTCTGGTGGCTGTGAATGATTGCGATGATGAGGCAGCGGTCAATGAATCTTTGGATGAACTGGCAGAGCTGGTGGCTACAGCCGGGGCTGAGACAGCAGGCAGGATGGTGCAGAATCGTGATAAAATTCATCCGGGTACCTATGTGGGAACCGGCAAAATCGAAGAATTGAAAAATGCCATAGAGATGCTGGAAGCTACAGGTATTGTATGTGATGATGAACTGTCGCCGGCCCAGTTAAAAAATCTGGAGCAGGAGCTGGGAACAAAAGTGATGGACAGAACTTTGATTATTCTGGACATTTTTGCAAAGCGGGCAACGACAAAAGAAGGAAAAATTCAGGTAGAATTGGCGCAGTTAAAATATCGCGCAGCGAGACTGGTAGGACTTCGCAGTTCACTGTCAAGACTGGGAGGAGGTATTGGTACAAGAGGACCGGGTGAAAAAAAACTGGAGATAGACCGACGACTGATAAATGACAGAATCGCAGTACTTCGGCGCGAAGTAGATGAGCTTTCCAATCATAGAGAACTGGCAAGGGAGAAAAGAAAGAAGAATCCTATTCCGGTGGTGGCGATTGTCGGATATACTAATGCGGGAAAATCTACACTGTTAAATACCATGACAAATGCGGGAATTCTTGAGGAGGACAAACTATTTGCAACACTGGATCCCACCACAAGAAATTATAAGCTTCCCGGTGGACAGGAAATCCTTCTGACAGATACGGTAGGATTTATCCGCAAGCTGCCTCATCACTTAATTGATGCATTTCGCTCTACACTGGAAGAGGCCAAGTATGCGGACATTATCCTGCATGTGATAGATTCTTCTAATCCTCAAATGGATTCCCATATGGAGATTGTTTATGAAACATTACAAAATCTGGGAGTGAAAGATAAACCTGTGATTACCTTTTTTAATAAGCAGGATAAACTTCCGGAAGATTTCCATGGTATTTTTAAAGATTTAAAAGCAGATTATACCATAGGCGGTTCAATAAAACAGGGGAAAGGTCTGGAAAAACTGGCTGAGATTTTGGAAATGATTATTCGGGAGCAGAGTGTTTATGTGGAAAAAGTGATTCCTTATGATCAGGCAGGAAAGATACAACTGATACGCCAGTATGGGCAACTGCTCAGTGAAGAATATGTAGAGAATGGCATATCGGTGAAAGGAACAATACCTAAGGAACTGGAGGGAAAAATATAGTTATGAAAATGATTGCGGCTGTAGACAGGAAATGGGGAATCGGATATCAGAATAAACTGCTGGTCAGTATTCCGGAGGATATGAAAAATTTTCGTATGATTACTACAGGTGGCATAGTAGTAATGGGAAGAAAAACACTGGAGAGTTTTCCGGGAGGGATTCCGTTGGCAGAACGAACGAATATCATTTTATCAAAAGATAAAAATTATAAACTAAAAAATGGTATTGTTGTTCATTCCCTGGAGGAAGCACTGGAGAGATTACAGGATTTTGATACGGAGGATATTTATATCATCGGTGGTGAAAGTATCTACCTCCAGTTTCTTCCATATGTCGATGAAGCATTGATTACTTACATTGATTATCCCTATCAGGCAGATGCATATTTTCCAAATCTTGAGCAGGATGAAGCATGGGAAATGATAGAAGAAAGCGAAGAACAGACGTATTTTAATCTGGAATATTACTTCAGAAGATATAGGAAAAAACAGGTAAATCATGCATCTTGTATTTCTTTTAGTACTTGAGATAAATCGCTTGATTTTATGGTCTGATAGTGTTACTATGACATTGTAAACAAGAGATCATGTTACCGGGTATGAAAAATTATTTTCGACCTTGGTAATTGATGTATACAATGTACAGCATTGTATGCAACATATAAACAAATACTATTTAATGCAAGGAGGATAAAAAAGACATGTTAGAGAGAGAACAGTGGAACGGTTTTGAAGGAAGACTTTGGAAAGAAGAAATCAATGTGAGAGATTTCATTCAGAAGAACTACACACCATATGATGGTAATGAAGACTTCCTGGAAGGACCTACAGAAGCTACAGATAAGCTTTGGGGAAGACTTCAGGAGCTTCAGAAGGAAGCAAGAGCTAAGGGTGGCGTACTCGAGTGTGAAACAGAAGTTGTTACAGGCCTTACAGCATATGGACCAGGTTATATTGATGAATCCATGAAGGATCTTGAACAGATAGTAGGTCTTCAGACAGATAAGCCTTTAAAGAGAGCATTTATGCCATTCGGTGGTATTAAGATGGCAGAAGAAGCTTGTACAAATTATGGATATACACCAAATCCTGAATTACACAAGATCTTTACAGAGTACCACAAAACACATAATCAGGGTGTATTCGATGCTTATACACCTGAAATCAGAGCTGCACGTCGTAGCCATATCATCACAGGTCTCCCAGATACTTACGGACGTGGACGTATCGTGGGCGATTACAGAAGAGTAGCTCTTTATGGTATCGATATCCTTATCGAGGAGAAGGAAAAGGATAAAGCTAATTGCGGCGATGGTACTATGACAGATGATATTATCCGTCAGAGAGAGGAACTGGCAGATCAGATCAGAGCTTTACAGGGTATGAAGAAGATGGCAGAAGTATATGGATATGATATTTCACAGCCAGCTAAGAATGCAAAGGAAGCTGTACAGTGGTTATACTTCGGATACCTTGCTGCAATCAAGACTCAGAATGGTGCTGCAATGTCAGTAGGACGTGTATCTACATTCCTTGATATCTATATCCAGAGAGATTTAGAGAACGGAACAATCACAGAGAAGGAAGCCCAGGAATTAATTGACCATATGGTTATGAAGTTCAGAATGGTTAAATTCGCAAGAATCCCATCATACAATGAATTGTTCTCAGGGGATCCTGTATGGGCAACACTTGAAGTTGCTGGTATCGGTGTTGACGGACGTCACATGGTTACAAAGAACGACTTCAGATTCCTTCATACACTTGAAAACATGGGACCTTCACCGGAACCAAACCTTACAGTATTATATTCCTCAGCTCTTCCAGAGACATTCAAGAAATATGCTGCTAAGATTTCTATCAATACAAGCTCAATCCAGTATGAGAATGATGATGTTATGAAGCCGGTATGGGGCGATGATTATTCAATCTGCTGCTGCGTATCTGCAACACAGACAGGTAAGGAAATGCAGTTCTTCGGAGCAAGAGCAAACCTTGCAAAATGCTTATTATACGCTATCAATGGTGGTGTGGATGAGAAGTCATTTGTACAGGTTGGACCACAGTATCAGCCAATTACATCTGAATATCTTGATTATGATGAAGTAATCAAGAAGTATGAAGTTATGATGGACTGGTTAGCTGGATTATATGTAAATACACTGAATCTGATCCAGTATATGCATGATAAATATTACTATGAAGCAGCTGAGATGGCTCTTATTGATACAGATGTAAGACGTACATTCGCTACAGGTATCGCAGGATTTTCACATGTTATTGACTCTTTATCAGCAATCAAGTATGCAAAGGTTAAGACAATACGTAACGAAGATGGTATCGTAGTAGATTACGAGGTAGAGGGCGATTTCCCTAAATATGGTAATGATGATGACAGAGCAGATGAAATCGGCTTATGGGTTCTTAAGACATTCTTATCAAAGATTAAGAAGAGACATACTTATAGAAATTCAGAGGCTACAACATCAATCTTAACAATCACATCAAATGTTGTTTATGGTAAGGCTACAGGTGCCCTTCCTGATGGACGTAAGGCTGGAGCTCCATTTGCACCAGGTGCTAACCCAAGCTACGGAGCAGAACAGAACGGACTTGTTGCATCCTTAAATTCAACGGCTAAACTTCCATATACATGGGCATTAGACGGTATTTCCAATACACAGTCCATGAATCCGGATGCATTAGGACATGATTTACCAGAGAGAATTGAGAATCTTGTAAATGTAATGGATGGATACTTCGATCAGGGAGCTCATCACCTCAATGTAAACGTATTCGGCAGAGAATTATTAGAGGATATCGTTGCTCATCCAGAGAAGCCGGAATATGCTAACTTCACTATCCGTGTATCAGGATATGCTGTTAAGTTTATTGATCTTACACCAGAACAGCAGAGAGATGTTATTTCAAGAACATTCCATGATCACAGATAAGATGATTGACTATAAAAGTGAATAGTTAACTCAGAGGGCAGGTAGAATATTTATGCAGATATTTTACCTGCTTTTCTTAAAATATCCATATGATTTGGAAAATACCTAACAAAACAATAACAGGAGGAAACAGAAATGGAACAGAATGAAAAAAAAGAGATGACAGGATTGGTTCATTCCATCGAAAGTTTTGGTTCAGTAGATGGTCCTGGTATCAGGTATATCTTTTTTCTGAAAGGATGCCACATGAGATGTCAGTATTGTCATAATCCCGATACATGGGCAAAGGATGGGGGAGAATACATGACTCCGCAACAGGCTTTTGATAAGGCATATCGTTATAAAACCTATTGGAGAAAGAACGGCGGTATTACGGTCAGCGGAGGTGAGGCACTTCTTCAGCCTGAGTTTGTGACAGAATTATTTAAGATTGCCAAGAAAAAAAGAGTTCATACCTGTCTGGATACATCCGGAAACCCATTTACAAGAGAAGAGCCGTATTTTAGTAAATTTAATGAGTTAATGGAATATACAGATTTATTTTTGCTGGATATCAAAGAAATCAATGATGAAAAACATAAAAAACTGACGGGATGGACAAATGCAAATATTCTCGATCTGGCACAATATCTCTCGGAACATGGAAAAGATATGTGGATTCGTTATGTCTTAGTTCCGGGAGTTACAGATGATGAGGAAGATTTAAAGAAGCTGGGAGAATTTGTCAGTTCTTTAAAGACCGTACAGAGGTTTGAAGTGCTTCCGTATCACACGCTGGGCGTTTTTAAATGGGATGAGCTGGGACTGGAATATGCATTAAAAGGCGTGAATCCTCCTACAAAGGAAGAGGTGGACAGAGCGAATGCGATTCTGAATACGGCCGCATATACGGGATACATGAAGTAAGATTACACTCACAAAAAGAGAAAGGTGGATATGGAATGGCGTATTTTCCCATGTTTGTAGAGTTGGAGAATAAAAAATGTCTGATTGTAGGCGGGGGAAAAGTTGCACTAAGAAAAGTGATGGTATTACAGGATTTTGGTGCTATAATAGAGGTGGTAGCAGAAGATATTTGCGGCGAAATCAAAGAAATATGCAGCCAAAATACACACATTACTTATAGGGAAAACGCTTTTTTGGAAAACGACTTAGATGAAATATTTCTTGTGGTGGCAGCTACAGATGACACCGTTCTGAATCATGAAATTTCCGTAAGCTGTAAGAAGAGAGGGATATATGTGAACGCAGTGGATCAGACAGAAGACTGTGGGTTTATATTCCCTTCCTACATCCGGCAGGGCAATGTAGTAGGAGCCTTTTCGAGCGGAGGACAGAGCCCGGTGATTACGCAATATTTAAAAAATGCAGGGAAAGAATATCTGACGCCCTTTATTGGTGAACTGGCAGATTTTCTGGGAAGTATCCGGTCTGAAGTAAAAATGCAGGTTCCAGAGGAAGAAAAGAGAAAAGAAATTTACCGGGGGCTGTTGCAACAGGCACTTGCAACCGGTAAGATACCGGAACGGGAAGATTGGAAAGGACAGAAAGAAGAAAAGATATGGACAGAATGAGAAGACTAAGAAAAAATGAAGCCATCAGAAGTATGGTGAGAGAAAATCATATCCGTGTTGATGAGCTGATTTATCCGATATTTGTAATTGAGGGAAGCAATATATGTCATCCGATTGAATCTATGCCGGGAATATGTCAGTATTCCATAGACAGGCTTTCAGAGGAAATGGACAGGGTCAAAAATGCAGGAGTAAAAGCGGTACTCCTTTTTGGAATTCCTAAGCACAAAGATGAGGTCGGAAGCGGAGCATATGACGAGAATGGAATTACGCAGCAGGCCATTCGTTTTATTCGGAAAAATTACAGTGACATAGTAATTATCGCAGATGTATGTCTTTGTGAATATACATCTCACGGCCACTGCGGTTTAGTAAGAGACGGAGAAATCTTAAATGACGAAACCCTGCCACTTCTGGCAAAAGCTGCCGTAAGCTATGCCAAAGCAGGAGCAGATATCGTGGCTCCCAGTGATATGATGGATAAAAGAGTGGCGGCTATTCGTCAGGCATTGGATGCTGAGGGGATGAGCCAGATCCCCATCATGTCTTATAGCGCAAAGTTTGCATCCTGCTATTATTCCCCATTTCGTGATGCTGCCCATTCAGCACCGGGATTTGGAGACAGGAAAACGTATCAGATGGATCCGGCAAATGGCCGGGAGGCACTGCGTGAGGTGGAGGAAGATATAAAGGAAGGCGCTGATCTGATTATTGCAAAGCCGGCATTGGGATATATGGATATCATGAAAGATATCTCGACCCATTATAATATTCCGGTTGTGGCATATAATGTCAGTGGGGAATATTCTATGGTGAAAGCCGCTGCTTTAAAGGGTTGGATAGATGAAAAGAAAATCGTTATGGAAAATATGGTTGGTTTCAAGAGAGCCGGTGCAAAAATGATTATCACATATCATGCATTGGATGTAGCAGGCTGGATAAAGGAAATGGAGTAGGCAGATGGAAGATACACGTTCAAAAGAATTATTTGAAAAGGCAAAAAAAATCATTCCCGGCGGAGTGAACAGTCCTGTGAGAGCATTTGGTTCTGTGGGACTGACTCCAAGATTTATAAAGTCAGCAAAGGGAGATAGAATTACAGATGTAGATGAAAATGAATATATTGACTATGTCTGTTCCTGGGGACCGGGGATTTTAGGGCATGCACATCCCAACGTAATTGAGAAGGTCAGGGAAGCGTGCCTTGAGGGCCTGACTTATGGTGCTCCCACGGAAAAAGAAGTGATTTTGGCTGAGTTAATAACAGAATGTATGCCTTCCATCGAGGTGAGTCGTCTTGTCTGTTCCGGCACAGAGGCAGTGATGAGTGCGATTCGTGCGGCAAGAGGATATACGGGACGGGACAAAATCGTAAAATTTAAAGGCTGTTATCACGGACATTCGGACGGATTGCTAGTCAAGGCAGGTTCAGCTGCATTGACAACGTCCGTACCTGACAGTGCAGGGGTTCCTGCTGATTTTACCAAACATACATTGATTGCATTATACAACGATGAGGATTCTGTCAAAAAATTATTTGATGCACAGGGTTCTGATATTGCTGCAGTCATCGTTGAGCCGGTGGCTGCCAATATGGGCGTGGTATTGCCACAGCCTGGATTTTTGGAATTTTTACGGGATATTACAACACAGTATGGAAGCCTTTTGATATTTGACGAAGTAATTACAGGATTTCGTCTGGGACTGGGTGGTGCACAGGAGTATTATCATATAAAGCCGGATTTGACAACGCTTGGGAAGATTGTAGGTGGAGGACTTCCGGTAGGTGCTTATGGTGGCAGAAGAGAGATTATGAATATGATTTCTCCGGCAGGTCCTGTCTATCAGGCAGGAACGCTCTCAGGAAATCCAATTGCAACTACGGCGGGTATAGAGACGATTCGGATATTAATGGAAGATACAGATATTTACAGGCGTTTGGATGAGAAGACTGCCAAACTGGAGGCGGCAGTAAAAGAGGCCGCGTCAGACCGGGTCTGGGTCAACCGTGTAGGTTCTTTAATGAGTATTTTCTTTACACAGGAGAATGTGCATGATTATGAAAGTGCCGTGTCATCTGATAAAAAGAAGTATGCGGACTATTTTGGATATTTGCTGGAGCATGGAATCTATGTGGCTCCGTCACAGTTTGAGACAATGTTTGTATCAGACGCCCATAGCAGAGAAGATATCGCAGCGACCTGTGAAGTGATGGGGCAGTATTTTAGACAGGTTTTATAAAAGGTGGCAAAGACAGAAATGAAATTAGGATATTGTGGAATTAATTATAAAACTGCAGGATTAGACATAAGAGATAAAACTGCGTTCACTGACAGTCGAAAAATGGAAGTCTTTCAGAAAGCAGAAGAGGCCGGTATCAGTCAGTGTATGGTGCTGGCAACCTGTAATCGCAGTGAAATATATTATCTATACGATTCAGAGGATAAACAGGATCACATAAAAGATATTTTTCTGGAATTATTTCCTGATGTCGAGTTGAGAAATACTCTGAATACAGGGTCGGACAGAGATGCCATGAATTATCTGTTTTGTGTGGCAGCAGGTCTTGAATCCCAGGTGCTTGGTGAGGATCAGATTCTGGGGCAGTTAAAAGATGCTATTGATTTTTCCAGAGCCATGGGCCACAGCGGGAAAGAGTTGAATAAGATAGTCAGGGATGCAGTGACTTGTGCAAAAAAAATAAAGACGGAATTAAAAATCAGTGAGATTCCTTTATCTGTCAGTTATGTAGGCATACGCAAATTACAGCAGGAGTGTGGCATACAGGACAAAAATGTATTGGTTCTGGGAAGCGGACAGACAGCTTCCCTGGCATTGCGGTATGTTTATGCATATGGTGCCTCAAAAATCACAATCTGTAATCGCACTATATCAAATGCAAAAAAACTGAAAACAGAATTCCCGGAAATTCATATCGGAGATTTTGAGGACAGATATAAAATTATGGAAGATTGTGATATTGTAATTTCGGCTACTTCGGCACCGCATCTTGTGATTCGGGAAGAATACTGCCGAGTAAGAAAAGATATGTATTTTCTGGATCTTGCAGCTCCAAGGGATATTGATACTGCAATCTGCAGGGATGCCCGCTGCAAATTGATTAATTTGGATACATTGGATGAAGTTGTCCAGGAGAATCGAAAAGAAAGAGAAGCCCTGAAAGAACAGGGACTTAGCATGATAATTCAGGCAGTGGAAGATACGATGAACTGGATGGGGGCAGCACGGGTGGATGACACGATAGCGTCCCTGCAAATGAAATGCGATGAAATCATAGAGGATAGTTTTGAATATCTCAATCGAAAAATAGAATTGAGTTCCAGAGAACAGATGATTATAAAACGGACATTAGATGCTGCATTCCGGAGATTATTAAAAGAACCCATTGCAGAATTAAAAAAGTTAGAAACACCGGAAGAGCAGAACCAGTATAAGGATACTCTGGAAAAATTGTTTCAGATATAAGAAATGGAGTTTATATGAAAATCAGAATCGGTACAAGAGGGTCAAAGTTAGCCCTGATTCAGACGGAATATGTAAAAAATCGCCTGGAAAAGAAATTTCCGGAGCATGAATATGAAATAGTTGTGATTAAGACAAAAGGAGACCGTATTCAGGATAAGCCATTAAATCAAATCGGAGATAAAGGTTTGTTTGTTGCGGAAATAGAGAAAAAGATTCTGGAAGATGAAATACAGCTTGGTGTGCATAGTATGAAGGATATGCCATCAGCTCCTGCAAAAGGACTGATATTTTCAAAATTATGGGGGAGAGAAGATCCGAGAGATGTGCTGATCTTAAGGGAAAATACTTCGCTGGATGAATTGCCGGAGCATGCAGTGATCGGAACCGGAAGCGAAAGAAGGGCAAGGCAGCTGAAGCGATTGCGGAAGGATCTGGAGATTAGGGATATCCGGGGGAATGTAGATACCAGACTGAAAAAGATGGAAGAGCAGAAGCTGGATGGAATCGTGCTGGCTGCTGCTGGTTTAAAGAGATTGGGAATGCAGGACAGGATTACATCTTATTTAGAACCGCAAGAAATGATTTGTGCGCCTGCCCAGGGAATTCTTGCTTTAGAGCTGAGACAGGATCAAACGCAGCTTTTAGCAATGTTAGATGTACTGGCAGATTCGGATACCGATTTAACCGGCAGGGCAGAGCGGGAATTTTTAAAAGACATAGGTGGCGACTGTCATGATGCCATCGGTGCTTTTTGTTGTCTGGAAGGAGCACGTCTGCATTTGCGTGCAGTATTCGGAAAGAAAGATAGAGATGACTTATATTATGCGGATGTGATAGGTACAGATCCGGTGTCAGTGGCAAAGGAAGCGGCAAGAAAAATCAGAGAGCAGATCTCTGGTACGGTTTATCTGGTAGGTGGCGGTCCGGGGGATCCGGATCTTATTACCGTGAAAGGCAAAAGATTATTAGAGGAGGCTGACTGTATTATTTATGATCGGTTATCGTCTCCTGAACTGTTGGGGTATGCTTTGGAATCCTGTGAAAAGATATATGTGGGAAAAGAAAATCACCATCACACTATGAAGCAGGAGGAAATTAATCGTCTTCTTGTGGATAAATCCTTAGAATATGAAAAAGTAGTGCGGTTGAAAGGGGGAGATCCCTATGTGTTTGGAAGAGGTGGTGAGGAGGCTTTAGCGCTGATGGAGCATGGTGTACACTTTGAGATTGTTCCGGGAATCAGTTCGGCTCTGGCCGGACCTGCATATGCGGGAATTCCCGTTACCCACAGGGGATTATCCTCCGGATTTCATGTTGTGACAGCACATAACCGCAGGGATGAACTGGCAGATATTGATTTTGAGGCAATGGCAGAGGGAAAAGATACCTGTGTTTTCTTAATGGGACTGGGTAAGTTAAAAGAAATTACCGGAAAACTGTTAGAGGCAGGTATGAGAAAGGATATGGGAGCAGCAGTTATTTCCTGTGCTTCTACGCCAAATCAGAAAACGGTGGTATCAAATCTTGCAGATATTGCAAAAGAGGTAGAAATGGCATCACTGGTATCTCCTGCATTAATCGTGGTTGGTGAAGTAGTAAATTTGCGGAATCAACTGATGTTTTTTGAAAACCGTCCTTTGTTTGGACAGAAAATTCTTGTTCCCAAAATCGGAAAAGAGCCTTCTCGTTTGTCTTTGCTTTTAAAAGAAAAGGGGGCAGCAGTCCATGAGATTCAGACAGGAGAGATTCGCTGGATTGCCAATCAGTTATCAATACAGAAACTTCAGAAAATCAATTGGATTATTTTTACCAGCAAAAAGGGAGTAGAGGGATTTTTCCGGAATTTGAGTGATTGTGGTATGGATGTCAGAGCCATTGCAAAGAGTAAGATTGCAGTGATAGGAAGTGAAACAGGAAGGACATTAAAAAAATATGGATTGATACCGGATTTGATGCCTAAACAGTTTCACAGCGAAGAATTTGCAGATGTTTTGAGAAAACGATTTGAAAAAGAAAAGGGAGAAATCGTGGTCTGCCATCCCACATGTGAAAATGCAGGCAGGAGTTTGAAAAAACAACTTGGTGGTATATGTCATTTGGAGGAGCTTTTTGTATATGAGAATGAACCTGTGGAAATCCAACAGGAAGAATTAGTAAAATGTACGGGAGATACAGCAGTTTTGTTTACCTGTGCATCTAATGCGGACAGAGTACTCCATGCATGGGACGGAAAGATTCCGGAACATATGAAGATCGTCAGTATTGGAAAAAAATGTACAGAACGACTACGGGAGTTGGGGGTAGCGCAGGTATGGCAATCAGAACAGGCAACTTATGAAAGTATGGTCAAAAAAATAATGGAGTTTTAACTCCATTATTTTTTTGTGTTTCCATTCGTTAATTCCAAAACTTTTTCAATAGCCAGGGGCTGATTAAAAATATGTATATCAGAGATACAGCCTTCAAAACTAGGCTGATAAATATCTCCACCAAATAAAATCTGTTTCACTTCTCCAATATGGAAGCAGTCATCTTTCTGACCATTTACTTCCCCATCTACATAGTGAGCAATCATACGGATATCTTTATAATATACCAGAATAATATGATGCCAGCAGTCCTTCCTGATCAGGGAGTTTCTCAGGGTATCGCGCCATTCGGTTTCCCTGTTTGTATCCTTAAGACGATAGACAGATTGTCCATCTGGTCCAAGAGGAATCTCTTCCATAAATCCATGTTCTGTCTCCATATAAAAGGTACTGATCCATGGACGGGGATTTTCATCTTTTATCCAGTAGGATATGGTATAGCCTTCCAGATCTTTGAAAATATCCGGAAGCTTCAGAACATTTTCGCCAACACTACCACCAGGGAAATACAAAGCTTTTTGATGCTCAGAAGGTCCATCGGTAAATGCAGGTTCCGCTCCTATAAAAGAACAGGTATAAGTTTCTGTGCTGTCACTCAAGGTTTCATTTAATGGAAAATGAATATCCTTTAAAGGAATTTTCTTTATTTTTAATTTTTGTTGGGAAACAATCGGTTCCCAATCCGGATATTCGAGCTGGACAGCATGCACATGATCATATAAATCTCTTACCATCTCAAAAGAAAGGGCCTGATTGTAAAAACGCAGATCTGAGATACATCCGATAAAACCAGGAGTATAAATATCACCACCCAGATAAATGGTGTGTGGGTTTAGAAGGTTTGTAACATTTTGAAGAATGCCACACCGGATGCCGTCCATATACAGGGTAGATACATTTGTATGGCTGTCATAACAGGCAGTTACCATAATCCAGCGGTTCAGCTCCAGATAACTGTCTCCGGTATCATGCCATCCATTCTGGTCATGATGGTCTTTAATACGAAAACTTAATCTCATATTCCATGCTTTAGGCATAATATTGCAGAAACCATTTTCATATCCGGCATAATATGCACTGGACCAGAGATGGGAATCTTCTTCTTTAATCCACATATTGATGGAAAAACTGTCGTTTTTAAAAATATCCACAGGAAACTCAATGCAGTCGTGAAATGGTTCACCACCGGGAAAATGAAGTCCTTTCATGCCTTTGGCAGGACCATCACAGAAAGTAATGTCATTTCCACGGACGATTCCTTCGTAATTACCAGTATCGTCTTTTAAGTTTCCGTCAAAAGAAAAATGGATTTCTTTAATTTCTGTGTGCAAATGTGTTTCCATATATTCAAAAAATTCATCTTCCGGCAAAGGTTTGGAGTAGAGAAATCCCTGGAACATATCGCATCCCATACGGCTGAGAAAATCGCTCTGACTGGTAGTTTCCACGCCTTCACACAAAACGTCAAGTTTTAATTTTTTTGCCATGCTAATTACACAGCTTAATATAATTTTTTCTTTTTCCTGAAGCTCGTCCTGCTTCAAAAAAACTTTATCAATCTTTAATGTATCGATCGGGAAGTCTGTTAGCATATTCAGAGATGAATAGCCGGAGCCAAAATCATCCATAGATATTTTTCCGCCATGCTCCCGATATTCTCTTAGCATAGGCAGAACTGTGTTTATTCCGTCTATATACATACTTTCGGTCAGCTCAAATTCGATATACTTTATGGGAATCTGATATCTGGCAAACAAAGCTTTCACATAGTCGTAAATCTTCATATTTTTCATATGAGCACGGGAAACATTAAGGGAAATGGGAACGATTGTCTTTCCTTCATCCAGACGTTTCCTCAGAGTGCGAAAAACGTGCTCATAGACAAAATAGTCCAGTTCTATGATTTTTCCACTTTTTTCTAAATCCGGTATAAATTCATCAGGATAGATAAAACTCCCATCGGCTTTCTGCCATCGGACAAGTGCTTCTCCTCCTATGATTCTTGTAGATCCGGCTTCTATCTTTGGTTGATAATATACTTTGATTTCGTTGTTTTGTATGGCTTTTGAGAGTCTCACTCTTATTCCTCCTCCCAGGTCGGTTAGCTACACGATTCTATTATTTTCCATAATTATAACATTTTTGACACATAAAAACAATTAGTTATTTTATTTATGTGGTAATTGGCATCTGGGTAAGATATCGAATGAGAAAATGTGCGATTGCCAAAAACATTAGCCTTGGATAAAGTAATCGAACTGGCAGATGGGAAAATACAATCAACCTCAACATAATTTTTGAGAAAATATAACTTTACTCTTGACATCTATATAGGATGAAACTAAAATAGTTTTCATAAAAAATATCAAAATACACCTTATACATATATTATAAAATTGGAGGAAACAATCATGGCAAAAAAAGAGATTGATTGGTCAAATCTTGGTTTTGGATATATCCAGACAGATAAAAGATTTGTCTCAAATTACAAAAATGGAGCATGGGATGAAGGAGAACTCACAAGTGATGCAACAGTCACAATTAGTGAATGTGCTGGTGTTTTGCAGTATGCCCAGACTGTATTTGAAGGTTTAAAAGCATATACAACAGAAGATGGACATGTTGTAATTTTCCGTCCTGATTTAAATGCTTCAAGACTTGCGGATTCGGCAAAGAGACTTGAAATGCCGGTATTCCCTCAGGATAAATTTGTTGAGGCAGTTGTGAAGACAGTAGAGGCAAATATTGACTATGTACCTCCATATGGCTCTGGAGCAACTTTATATATACGTCCGTATATGTTTGGTTCAAATCCGGTTATCGGTGTAAAACCAGCAGATGAATATCAGTTCAGAGTATTTTGCACACCTGTAGGCCCTTATTTCAAGGGTGGTGCAAAGCCGATTACAATCAAGGTTTCAGACTTTGACCGGGCAGCTCCGCATGGAACAGGTCATATCAAAGCAGGTTTGAACTATGCGATGAGTTTACATGCTATCGTTACTGCACATGCGGAAGGATTTGCAGAAAATATGTATCTTGATTCAGCGACAAGAACAAAGGTAGAAGAAACCGGTGGAGCAAACTTCCTGTTTGTAACAAAGGATGGAAAGGTGGTTACTCCAAAGTCAGACAGTATCCTTCCTTCTATCACACGTCGTTCTCTTGTTTATGTTGCAAAAGAATATCTTGGCCTTGAAGTAGAAGAAAGAGAAGTATTATTCGATGAAGTAAAAGATTTTGCTGAATGTGGTCTTTGCGGAACAGCAGCAGTTATCTCACCGGTAGGTAAGATTTATGATCACGGAAAAGAAATTTGTTTCCCAAGCGGAATGGAAGAGATGGGACCTGTGACAAAGAAACTTTATGAAACATTGACAGGTATCCAGATGGGAAGAATTGAAGCTCCGGAAGGCTGGATTAAAGTGATTCAGTAATTCTGAATATTATGATTAGAAAAAAGCAGGCGTGCCTGCTTTTTCCTTTATATTTTATTATTTTAGTATAGCTCAGCAATTCTTGTGATTCCCACATAGATCTGGGAGATTTTATACCATGTTTTAAAATCTACTACACCGGTCTGGGGAAGACCAAAAATATTTTGGAATTCCAGTACAGCCTGCCGGGTATTCTGACCGAATATGCCGTCTGCAGCAATACTTGGAATCGCAGTGTAAACCTGTGCTATGCGGTCCAGTTGTTCCTGCATTTGTCGGACTTTATCTCCGGTGCTTCCTATGGATAGATCATAACCGGGCCAGGAAGATGGGATACCGGATATTTGCTCCGCAGTATTGATGTACATGGAGCTGCCATAATAATTTCTTATAATTTCAATAGGCGAATACCCCTGTTCGCCCAGACTTTTGCTGCCCCATTGGCTCATCCACTCAGGGCAGGTTACCCGTTTTCCGTCACAGTACTGGGTGAGAATCGGCTGTCGGACATTTGGCCTTGCAAGATATTGGTCAAAAATATCATCCACAATATTTGAAATGCTGTCAAATATATTACGTCCATGTATCCATTTATGATCATAGGCAGTAGAGGAAGTGATGGTAAAGGAGTAGCCCTTATTTCGGTACCATTCCGTATAAACCCGGTTCATAGTAAATGACATAATCGCAAGGATGTTAGCTGTAATCGTACTTTCAGGCCAGGTAGCATAAATTTCACTGCAGGCCACATTTTTTATGTAATCTGTATATTTTACATAATAGTCTTTGGCGGTGGAATCGGAAGGAGCACCATCATGCACTACGACAGTTTCCGGAACGACAACACGGCTTAAAACGATTTCCCCGCTTTCATTGACCGGTTTTATCTCATCTTCGGGAATTTTAGGCGGATAATCGCCATATAGTGTGTGTGCGGGAATGACGATGTCAGAAGGCTGATTTGCCGGTGTGGTTGGAATCAGTGTAACCGGCTGCACGGAATCTGTCTCAGATAAAATCTCGATACCGGAAATATCCACCGGTTCATATCCGGGAGCATCTACATAGATAGAGTATTCTGCATAAGGCTGGATAATATTATTTGCATCTAATGATAGTTCAATCGGAGGTGCTTTTAATTCAATAGATTCTGTCTGACCGGAACTGTCAGTGGTAAGCTGCTCTAAAGTTTGCTCAGGCTGACCGCTGTACGAAAGCCGGATAACGGCATTTTCAATAGGAATATTGATATTATTGACTACATTAATCTGCAGACGTCCTGTATCTAACAGCTCGTTTTGCATGGTTTTTAACATAAAAATCTCCAATGCAATATGACATTTCTATAAATATATGCAGTTCTGAAAGAAATGTTACTTCTTGACAAAATTTACTCTCAATGATATGCTAAAATATAGTGTTTTGGTATATTTAAGAGAAAGAAGGAAAAGGAATTGGGTAAGATTATTTTAACGGGAGACAGACCGACAGGAAGATTACATGTAGGACATTATGTTGGTTCTCTGAAGAGAAGGGTAGAACTGCAGAATTCAGGAGAATATGAGAAAGTATATATAATGATTGCGGATGCACAGGCACTGACTGATAACATCGAAAATCCGGAAAAAGTTCGTCAGAATATTATTGAAGTAGCCTTGGATTATTTATCATGTGGATTAGATCCGGAAAAATCTACATTGTTTATCCAGTCACAGATTCCGGAACTGACAGAACTGACATTTTATTATATGGACCTTGTTACGGTGGCAAGACTGCAGAGAAATCCTACAGTTAAGTCTGAGATTCAGATGCGTAACTTTGATGCAAGTATTCCGGTTGGATTTTTTACTTATCCAATCAGTCAGGCGTCAGATATCACTGCCTTTAAGGCTACGACAGTGCCTGTAGGAGAGGACCAGCTTCCTATGATTGAGCAGACAAGAGAAATCGTAAGAAAGTTTAATTCTGTGTATGAAGAAGTCTTAGTTGAGCCGGAAGCATTGATTCCACAGAATGAAGCATGCCATAGACTTCCGGGTATCGACGGAAAAGCAAAGATGAGCAAATCTCTTGGCAATTGTATCTATCTGGCAGACTCTGCAGATGATGTGAAAAAGAAGATTATGAGTATGTATACAGATCCAACGCATATTCAGGTAAGTGACCCGGGTCACATAGAGGGTAATACCGTGTTTACTTATCTGGATGCGTTCAGCAGACCGGAGCATTTTGAGAGATATCTGCCGGATTATGCAAATCTGGATGAGTTAAAAGCTCATTATCAGAGAGGCGGACTTGGTGATGTGAAAGTTAAAAAATTCCTGAATAATATTGTACAGGAGGAGTTGGAGCCAATCCGCAATCGAAGAAAGGAATATGAGAAAGATATTCCTGAGATTTATCAGATTTTAAAGAGAGGCAGTGAAGCCGCAAGAGAGGTAGCTGCCCAGACTTTATCAGAAGTAAAATCAGCTATGAAGATTAATTATTTTGAAGATATGGAACTGATAAAGGCACAGGTTGAAAAATATAAATAAAACATGACAAAACTTCTGCGAAAGATAAATCGATGGATAAGATTTCTTTCGCAGGAGTTTTTTATATTGTTTTACATTTTGTTGTATGATAAAATATTTACAAAGTGTTTCGCAGACGCCGAAAAAGTTGATGAATGGAGGTTTCATGAAAAAACAAGGAATACTTGCGGCATTTTTTACAGCTCTGATGATATTTTTTGTGGCAGTGAATGTAAATGCAGATAATGATATCAGTGATTTATCTAATTCTATTCAGGAGGGTGAATCAAGGATTGATGAGATACAGAGTCTGTATGATGAAATGCAGGACAAGATAGATGAATTGGAATTAAATAAAGAGAATCTGAGTGACTATCTGGCAAGCCTGAATGAAAGTTATGAAGCTGCCCAGGCTCTGATAGACAATCTGAATCAGCAGATTATAGCAAAACAGTCCGATATACAGGATATTAATGAACAACTGGAGGAGGCAGAGAGCCGGCAGACTGACCAGTATGAAGATATGAAACTGAGAATTCAGTATATGTATGAATCCGGTGATATGAATATTGTAAATGTGATTATGTCCGATCATTCACTGGGTGAAATCCTGAATCAGGTGGAGTATATCAGTCAGTTGATGGAGTATGACCGCTCCAAAATGGAAGAGTATGAGAATCTGCTGCTTACCATTACTGTCATGAGAAATCAGGCGGAAGAAGAGATGAAGAATCTGAATCAGTTAAAGGCTGAGCAGGAATCGATTTCCAACGATTTGTCTGCATTGATGTCGGAAGCTTCTGAGAATATCAAAGCTCATGAAGAACAGATTGATTCCGCAGAACAGGAAGCATTACAGTATGAGGAAGAAATCAGAAGACAGAAAAATTCCGTGGAAGCATTAAAACAGGAAGAGTCGAGACGTATCGCAGAATCAATCGCAGAATCAATCCGGTCATCTGAGATAGAATCCATGAGAGCAGAAGGAATCGATGTTTCAGAGTTTGAGACTACTACTTCCGCTTATCAGGCAGATGTAGATGATTTAAAACGTATGGCAGCCATTATTTACTGCGAAGCGGGTGGAGAACCATATGAAGGCCAGCTTGCCGTTGGAACGGTAGTCATGAATCGCGTAGCCAGTCCGAAATATCCGGATACAATAGAAGGTGTATTGACACAGCCATATCAGTTCACTCCGGTGGGAAGTGGACGATATGCCATTGCATTGGCAAAAGAACCGGATCCAAGCTGTTTAAGGGCAGCCACAGAAATATTGATTAATGGAAAACGTACGGGACCATGGCTGTATTTCAGAACTGTAAATAATATTATTCAGGGTACGGTCATTGGTAATCAGGTATTTTATTAAAATGAATTGTCAGACAAATTACTTAAAATACACAAGAAAAGAAACAAATTGAAGTGGATAAAAAGGTTGAAAATTCATAGGATATAATGTATAATCTATTCAATTTGAGCTATTTTACATGAGCTCACATAAAATGTGCCAGTATGCAGTCGGCATGAGTTACTATTAAACAAGAGAATGCCTGAAAGCATGAGGTTTTCAGGACTGGAAACGGAGGAAGACATGAAAGCTTTTCTGATTTTAGAGGACGGACACGTATTTGAGGGAACATCCATCGGATCTAAAAAAGAAATTATCAGTGAAATCGTTTTTAATACATCCATGACAGGATATTTAGAAGTGCTTACTGATCCATCTTACACAGGACAGGCAGTGTGCATGACATATCCACTGATTGGAAACTATGGAATTTGTTACAGCGACATGGAATCTAAGAGACCATGGCCGGATGGATATATTGTAAGAGAGTTATCACGTATTCCTAGCAATTTCAGAAGTGAGGGAACCATTCAGGATTTTCTGGAGAAAAATGATATTCCGGGAATCGCAGGTATTGACACAAGAACATTGACAAAGATTCTGAGAGAAAAAGGAACCATGAACGGTATGATTACCACAAATGAGAATTATAATTTGGATGAAATCATACCGAAGTTGAAGGAATATGTTGTCAGAGATGCGGTAAAACGTTCTACATGCAGTGAACCGTCCAATCTGGAAGGAGACGGATTTAAGGTTGCTCTCATGGATTTTGGTGCAAAGAATAATATTGCAAAATCTCTGAATGACAGAGGATGCGATGTGACTATTTATCCGGCATTTACACCGGCAGAAGAAATTCTTGCCACAAATCCGGACGGTATTATGTTGTCAAATGGTCCTGGTGATCCAAAGGAATGTGTATCTATCATAGAAGAACTGAAGAAGCTTTATGCTTCTGATGTGCCAATCTTTGCAATCTGTCTTGGTCACCAGCTTATGGCACTGGCAACCGGTGCAGATACCCACAAGATGAAATATGGGCATAGGGGTGCAAATCATCCGGTGAAAGATTTAAAGAGTGGAAGAGTTTATATTTCATCACAGAATCACGGATATGTAGTAGACGAATCAACGATTAATCCAGATATTGCGGAAGTTGGATTTATCAATGTAAATGATAAGACAGTGGAAGGATTACGATATAAGAATAAAGATATTTTCACCGTGCAGTTCCATCCGGAAGCATGCCCGGGACCACAGGATTCAAATGTATTATTTAATGAGTTTATCACTATGATGGAAAGCAGGAGGAAATAAGGATGCCTAGAGATAATAGTATTAAAAAAGTATTAGTAATTGGTTCCGGTCCTATTGTTATCGGACAGGCAGCCGAGTTTGACTATGCAGGTACCCAGGCCTGCCGTTCACTGAAAGAAGAAGGAATCGAAGTTGTTCTGGTTAACTCAAATCCGGCTACGATTATGACAGATGGTGATATTGCTGATAAAGTATATATAGAGCCGTTGACAGCAAAAGTTCTTGAAAAATTGATTTTAAAAGAAAAGCCGGATAGTGTACTTCCGACTCTGGGAGGACAGGCTGGTCTGAACCTTGGAATGGAGCTTGCAGAATCCGGATTTTTAGCAGAGCATGGAGTAAGACTGATTGGTACAACTGCTGAGACAATCAAAAGAGCAGAAGACCGTCTGGAATTTAAGAATACCATGGAGAAAATCGGTGAACCGGTTGCACCTTCTCTTGTCGTAGAAAATGTGGAAGACGGAATTGCATTTACAAATAAGATCGGTTATCCGGTTGTGCTCAGACCGGCTTACACATTAGGTGGTAGCGGTGGCGGTATCGCACATAATCTGCAGGAGCTTACCGATATTCTGGAAAATGGTCTTCGTTTAAGCCGTGTGGGACAGGTATTGGTAGAGAGATGTATTGCAGGCTGGAAAGAAATTGAGTACGAGGTAATGCGTGATGGCGCAGGAAACTGTATTACCGTATGTAATATGGAAAATCTGGACCCGGTAGGTGTTCATACCGGTGATTCCATCGTTGTGGCTCCATCCCAGACATTAGGTGATAAAGAATATCAGATGTTAAGAACATCTGCGTTAAATATTATCAGTGAATTAAATATTACCGGTGGATGTAATGTTCAGTATGCATTGAAACCGGATAGTTTTGAATATTGTGTTATCGAGGTAAATCCTCGTGTAAGCCGTTCCTCAGCATTGGCTTCCAAAGCAACAGGATATCCGATTGCCAAGGTTGCTGCGAAGATAGCGATCGGTTATACACTGGATGAAATCAAAAATGCAATAACCGGAAAAACATATGCAAGTTTTGAACCTGCCCTGGACTATTGTGTTGTCGAGATTCCACGTCTTCCATTTGATAAGTTCTTAACAGCTAAGAGAACACTTACTACACAGATGAAAGCAACCGGAGAAGTAATGAGTATCTGTACAAACTTTGAAGGTGGTCTGATGAAAGCCATTCGTTCTCTGGAGCAGCATGTTGAGTGTCTGATGGATTATGATTTTACCGGATTAAATGATGAGGAACTGATGGAACAGCTTCATGTGGTAGATGACAGAAGAATCTGGGTGATTGCAGAGGCCCTCAGACGTGGCGTAAGCTATGAAGAGATTCATGACATTACAAAGATTGATATCTGGTTTATTGATAAGATCGCGATTCTTGTTGAGATGGAAAAAGCATTGAAGGAGCAGCCGCTGACAGAAGAGCTTCTTCGCGAAGCAAAGAGAATTGAGTTCCCGGATACGGTTATTTCCAGACTGACAGGCAAATCCGTAGAAGAAATCAAAGGTTTGAGAAAAGAATATGGCATTACTGTGGGATTCAAGATGGTTGATACATGTGCTGCAGAGTTTGAAGCGACTACGCCATACTACTATTCTGCATATGGTGTAGATAACGAGGCGATTGAGACAAAACCGGAAAAGAAAGTTCTGGTACTTGGTTCCGGTCCGATTCGAATCGGTCAGGGTATTGAGTTTGATTACTGTTCTGTACACAGTACCTGGGCATTTAAATCAGCCGGTTATGAGACAATTATTGTTAACAACAATCCTGAGACAGTAAGTACAGATTTTGATATTGCAGATAAACTGTATTTTGAGCCATTGACACCGGAAGATGTAGAAAATATTGTAAACATCGAAAAGCCGGATGGAGCAGTTGTTCAGTTTGGTGGTCAGACTGCTATTAAGCTGACCGAAAGCTTAATGAAAATGGGTGTTCCGATTCTTGGAACAAAAGCAGAGGATGTAGATGCTGCGGAAGATAGAGAGTTATTTG
This sequence comes from Lachnospiraceae bacterium, assembly GCA_034172985.1. GTDB lineage: Bacteria > Bacillota > Clostridia > Lachnospirales > Lachnospiraceae > CAG-303. The sequence goes on along the minus strand of JAXFDY010000099.1, from coordinate 58,506 downwards.
ATGAGATCTTGCAGAAGACAGAGATTCCGAGAGCAGCAGGCGGTACCGTCTTTACAGCAGAAGAGGCAAAGAAGGTGGCAAATGAGCTGGGTTATCCGGTTCTTGTAAGACCATCCTATGTTCTTGGCGGACAGGGCATGCAGATTGCAACCTGCGATCAGGAAATTGAAGAATTTATGGAAATTATCAATCGTATCGCCCAGGATCATCCGATTCTTGTAGATAAGTATCTGATGGGTAAAGAGATCGAGGTAGATGCAGTATGTGACGGGGAAGATATCCTGATTCCGGGTATTATGGAGCATATTGAGAGAGCCGGGGTACACTCGGGAGATAGCATCTCTGTATATCCTGCACAGTCTATTTCCCAGGAGATTATAGACAAGATAGAAGAATATACAAAGAGACTGGCAAGAGCCCTTCATGTCAAAGGTATGATTAACATTCAGTTTATTGTATACCAGAATGAAGTATATGTCATTGAAGTAAATCCTCGTTCCAGTCGTACTGTTCCGTATATCAGCAAAGTCACAGGTATTCCGATTGTGAAGCTTGCCACAAGAGCAATTATCGGCGAGACAATCAGAGGAATGGGCTACGAACCGGGACTTCAGAAAAATTCAGATTATATCGCAATTAAGATGCCGGTATTCTCTTTCGAGAAACTTCGTGGTGCAGAAATCAGCCTTGGACCTGAGATGAAGTCCACAGGTGAGTGTCTTGGTATTGCGACTACATTTGAAGAAGCTTTGTATAAAGCATTCCTTGGTTCAGGCGTAAATCTTCCAAAACATAAGAAGATGATTATCACAGTTAATGATGCTGATAAAAAAGATGCGATTTCTATCGGTCAGCGTTTCGAAAAACTGGGTTATGAGATTTATGCGACAAGAAGTACTGCGAAAGTATTAAACGAGAATGGTGTGCATGCCATCAAAGTCAATAAGCTGTCACAGGAGGCACCGACAGTTATCGATTTGATTTTGGAACATAAGATTGATATTGTGGTTGATACACCGACACAGGGCCGTGATAAGACAAGAGACGGATTCTTAATCAGACGTTATGCCATTGAGACAGGTGTGAATTGTTTCACTTCACTGGATACAGTAAATGCGTTACTGACCAGCCTGGAAAGTGCCAAGATGGATACACTTGAGCTTATCGATATTGCCACAGTAGAAAAACGGGGAAATATCTAATCAGAAAAACAGGCTTCCAAACCATATAAAATAGTTATGGTTTGGAAGTTTTTTCTTGCATTTTTTCATGATGACAGTTAAAATAAAGAAAGTAGCAGAAATGACTTTGAAAGAAAAGTGGTGTGATTTATGGGAAAGAGAGATGGTGAAGAAAAGCAGCAGCTTGTGCTTGAAATCAGTGAATTGAGGGAACAGCTGAATCAGAAACGACAGTTTTTTATGGATATTATGGAAAGCATTTCTGAGATAGTGATTATTATTGATGAAAAGGCAAAGACATATTATTATGAAAATCAGTCTGCAAGAGAAGAATTTTCAAAGCATAAATGGCTGAAGGAACGACTGCTGCAACAACTGGCATCTGATTTGAGATGGAATCGGAGAATTCAGGAGATAGAATTGTCAGAAGAAAACAATAGTCCATATTATTATCGGCTTCAGTCCCAGAGAATTATCTGGGAAAACAAGAAACCGGCAATTTTTTATATGATATGGGATATTACGGAAGAAAAAAGAAAGGAAATGAACTGGGAGCAGAATAGCTATGAGGACCCGCTGACACATTTATATAACAGAAGATATGCCATGAAGACTGCCCAGGAGTGGATGGAAAGACGGCAGGAATTTTCTTTTGCCTTTATCGATGTGGATTTTCTGAAATATGTAAATGATGAGATGGGAAAACTGGAAGGCAACCGGTATCTGATGAGGGTGGCCAATCACCTGAAACAGTCCTCTATACCCGGAGTCCTTTGCAAAACCGGTGGAAATGAGTTTATGGTTTTATGTCCGAATGTGGATGAAACAAAATTAGAGCATATTCTTGAAATGTGCAGAGAAACATTGGCGAAAGAAGCAAAGGGTTCATCCATCCCTTATAAGATGGGATTTAGTTATGCTGTTGTAACGGTAGATGGAAGTCTGGGACAGGATTTTTCTTCTTATTTGGAGACTGCGGATAAGAAGTTATATGAATATCGAAAACAGAGGAAAAAAAGATTGTAAATTACATAGAAATAACACAATGAATGTGATATAATGAAAAAGCTGTATTGAAAGATGATTCAATACAGCTTTTTGAAATATATTTGTAAGGAGATATTGCAATGGAAAGAGAAAATGCATGGAAGAAATACTCCGATGAAGAGATAATATCATTAGAGAAAGTTTGTGACGAATACAGAAAATTTCTTGATAAAGGAAAGACAGAACGAGAATGTGTAAAAGAGATAGTGAAACTTGCGGAGAAAGCAGGTTATAAAGATTTACAGAAAGTGATTGCCAAGGGAAAAAAATTAAAAGCAGGTGATAAAGTATATGCTGTGAATATGAAAAAGTCGATTCTGTTATTTCAGATTGGTAACCAGCCGCTTGAGAATGGTATGAATATTTTGGGAGCTCATATAGATTCACCGAGACTTGATGTAAAGCAGAATCCGTTATATGAGGAAGCAGGATTTGCTTATCTGGATACTCATTATTATGGCGGAATCAAAAAATATCAGTGGGTTGCGCTTCCGCTGGCGATTCATGGTGTAATTGCAAAAAAAGATGGAAGTATAATCGATGTGGTGATTGGAGAAGATGAGAAGGATCCTGTCGTAGGCGTGACAGATCTTCTGATCCATTTATCCGGGGAACAGATGGATAAAAAGGCTGCCAAGGTGATTGAAGGAGAACAATTGGATATTCTTGTAGGAAGCAGACCGCTGAAGGAAAAAGAAAAAGATCAGGTAAAAGAGGGAATACTGAAACTCTTGACAGATAAGTATGAGATTACGGAGGAAGATTTTCTTTCTGCTGAATTGGAGATTGTACCGGCAGGAAAGGCAAGAAATGCAGGTATAGATTCCAGCATGATTATGGCATATGGTCAGGATGACAGAGTATGTGCGTATACTTCGCTGGCTGCCATGCTTTCCGTTGATCAACCGGAAAAAACAACCTGCTGTCTGCTTGTGGACAAAGAAGAAATCGGAAGTGTAGGTGCCACAGGAATGAAGTCAAGATTTTTTGAAAATATGGTGGAAGAAGTGATGGACAGAACCGGTGCCTATAGTGAATTGTCGCTTCGCAGATGTCTGAGTAATTCCAGAATGCTTTCTTCAGATGTCAGTGCGGCATTTGACCCATCATTTTCCGGAAGTTTTGAAAAGAAAAATTCCGCATATTTTGGCAGGGGAATGGTATTTAATAAGTTTACAGGTTCCCGTGGAAAAGCAAGCTCTAATGATGCAAATGCAGAATATATTGCATGGATAAGAAAAATTATGGATGAAAATGAAGTAGCATTCCAGACCGCTGAGCTGGGAAAAGTCGATGCCGGCGGTGGCGGAACGATTGCTTATATCTTATCTTTATATGGTATGGAAGTGATTGACTGCGGCGTTGCGGTGTTGAATATGCATGCACCATGGGAAATTACAAGTAAAGCAGATATATACGAAACGAAGAAAGGATATGAGGCATTTTTGATAAATGCGTAGGGAGAAAAATGAATTACGAAGAAGCTAAAGTGAAATTAAAAAAATATGGGCAGGAACATGTAGCTGCATATTATGAAGAACTGAATGAGGAGCAGAGACAGCAGTTATTGCAGCAGATTGAAAAGACAGATATGGATGTTCTTTCGCTATGCAACAGCAAGGATAAACTTCCGAAAAAGGGCGTTATCACTCCGCTGGCTGCCATGGAATTAAGTGAGATAGAAGCCCACAGGGAAGAATATTTAAGAATCGGAACAAAAGCCATTCAGGACGGCAAAGTGGCAGCTGTTTTACTGGCTGGAGGAATGGGAACCAGACTAGGTTCTGATGATCCGAAAGGAATGTATAACATCGGCCTGACAAAAGATTTATATATCTTTCAATGTCTGATGAATAATCTGATGGATGTGGTCAATGAGACGGGAAGTTATATTCATTTGTTTATTATGACCAGTGATAAAAACAATGATAAGACAGTGGAATTTTTCCGGGAAATGAATTATTTCGGATATGACAGTAATTATATTACATTTTTCCAGCAGGAAATGGCACCGGCTGCGGATTATAATGGAAAAATCTATATGGAATCAAAGTGGAAAATGTCTACTTCGCCCAACGGAAACGGAGGATGGTTTGCTTCTATGGCAAAAGCCGGTATTTTGTCTATGATCCATCAGAACGGAATCGAATGGCTGAATGTTTTTGCTGTGGATAATGTACTTCAGAAAATGGCAGATCCAGTATTTATCGGAGCAACAATTGCAAAAAATTGTGCGGTAGGTTCGAAGGTAGTGAGAAAGGCAGCACCTGATGAAAAAGTAGGTGTTATGTGCCTGGAAGACTGTAAGCCGTCTATTGTGGAATATTATGAATTAAGCGAAGAGATGATGAATGCAAAAGATGCTAAGGGAGATCCGGCATATAATTTTGGAGTTATCCTGAATTATCTGTTCCGCGAGAAGGATTTGGAAGAAATCCTTGAAAAAAATATGCCGCTTCATATTGTAGAAAAAAAGATTCCGTATATTAATGAAAAAGCAGAACTGGTAAAACCGGAAGCGCCAAATGGTTATAAATTTGAAACATTAGTGCTGGATATGATTCATTTACTTGATCATTGCCTTCCGTTTGAAGTAGTGAGAGAAAAGGAATTTGCCCCAATCAAGAATAAGACAGGCGTGGATTCTGTGGATAGTGCAAGAGCGTTATTAAAAGAAAATGGAGTAGATTTATAAGATGGATTATGGATTTGTTCGTGTTGGTGCTTTTACACCAAAGATAAAAGTAGCCGATACAGGATACAATGCGGAAGCAATCAAGGAACGCATTGACGAGGCGGTATCTGAAAAAGTAAAGATCGCAGTATTTCCGGAATTGTGTCTTACCGGATATACCTGTAGTGATTTGTTTTTACAGACGGCAATGCTTCAGTCTGCGATTGTGCGGACGGAGGAACTGGCAGAATATACAAAAAATAAAGATATTGTAGTGATAGTCGGACTTCCTTTTTCATATGCAGGAAAGCTGTACAATGTGGCAGCGGTCCTGGCAGAAGGAGAAGTAAAAGGGCTGGTACCAAAAAGGAATATTCCCAACTATGGAGAATTCTATGAAGCAAGACATTTTTGCCGCGGGTTTGAAAATGTTATAATGAATGTACCATTTGGACGGTTCAGGGTACCTTTTGGGATGAATCTGCTGTTTCAACTGGATGATGCACAACAGTCGGTACTGGCAGTTGAGATTTGCGAAGATTTATGGGTACCGCTTCCGCCAAGTATAAGACATGCCATGGCAGGAGCTTCGATTATCGCAAATCTTTCGGCGGGAGATGAAAATACAGGAAAAGATCTTTATCGGAAAAGCCTTGTCAGCGGACAGTCGGCATCTCTCATATGCGGATATGTGTATGCGTCAGCGGGAGAAGGGGAATCGACCACAGATATGGTATTTTCCGGACATAACCTGATTGCGGAAAATGGTATGGTTCTTGCGGAGTCAGTGAGATTTATCAATCAGTCAGTGATGGCAGATATTGATACGGAAAAACTCATGAATGAGAGACGCAGAATGAGTACCTATCCGGGAAACGGTGAAGGTGAATATGGGGATCAATCCAGATATGTGACAGTGCAGCTACATCTTTCAAAACAGGATATGGGATATGGTGAGAAGCTGAAACGTTATGTAGATGGTATGCCGTTTGTTCCGACTGATTCTGCAGACAGAGCAAAAAGGTGCGAAGAAATCCTTATGATTCAGGCCATGGGATTGAAAAAACGATTGGAGCATACGAACTGTAAGCATGCAGTCATTGGTATATCGGGCGGTCTGGATTCGACTCTGGCACTGTTAGTCACAGTAAAGGCCTTTGATTTGCTGGGACTGGATAGAAAAGGCATTCTGGCAGTGACAATGCCGGGATTTGGCACAACAGACAGAACTTATGATAATGCTTTGAATTTAACAAGAAAGCTTGGGGCAGAACTGAAAGAAATTAATATCAGTAAGGCTGTCCGGCTTCACTTTGAGGAAATCGGACATGATGAAACTGTGCATGATGTGACTTATGAGAATTCCCAGGCAAGACAGAGGACTCTTCTGCTTATGGATCTGGCGAATCAGAACGGTGGCATGGTGATCGGTACAGGAGATATGTCTGAGCTGGCACTGGGCTGGGCAACTTACAATGGAGACCATATGTCCATGTATGCAGTTAATTCGTCAGTTCCCAAAACTCTTGTAAGACATCTTGTCAAATATTACGCAGATACATGTGGGGAGGAACAGTTAAAGAAAACATTGTATGATGTCCTTGATACCCCGGTGAGTCCGGAGTTACTTCCGCCGGATAAAAGTGGAAAAATTGCACAGAAGACGGAAGATTTAGTTGGCCCGTATGAGTTGCATGACTTTTTCTTATACAATATGCTGCGTAATTGTTTTGCACCGAAAAAAATATATTATCTTGCCGGAATTGCATTTCAGGGCATATATACAAATGATGTGATTTTAAAATGGATGAAAGTATTTTATCGGAGATTTTTTGCACAGCAGTTTAAGCGTTCCTGTATTCCGGATGGTGTAAAAGTAGGAAGTGTCACGGTTTCACCCCGGGGGGATTTAAGAATGCCTAGTGATGGCTGTGCAGCCCTCTGGCTGGAAGAACTTGAGGAAATAGAACAGGAGAACTAAGAGATGAATAGAATTGAGATTAGAAATTATTATAGAAAATGCGTAGGATTAATCAGTCTGATGAGTTCCATTCTTTTACTGGTTGTCTCCTTTCTGGCGATTTATATTGCTGATTTTGATGAGATGGATGTAGAAGAGGGAACGGGAGTTCTTGCCTTAAACGGATTGTATGCTATTTTTGTGCTTGGCTTTCTGTTTGCAGTTTTTGCATTTATAACAGGAATCATTGCAGTAAAGGGAAATTCTGAGGGTATCTTTACGTTTGCGAGAATCAATTGTGTGCTGGTGACAGTGATTTCAGCGATAGCTTTTGTGATTAGTATTTATGTGGTAAGGAATCAGGATATTGAATGGGATGGCGAAAAACGTGCAGTGGCGGCAGTTTATCTGATTGCAAGCCTTTTGGCAGCCATTTTTGCCATAGCTACAGTTGTATTAAGCCATAAAGGAATGCAGTATTATGACAAGGCAAAACGGCTGGCAAAAGATGTTCCGGATATGGATATTCAAAGACCGGAACGTGTGAAAACAGGTATATCCCTTGTGTGTGTATCAATATTGAATCTATCTGTTGCCTTTTTGTGCTATTATTTTTCAAATATGATAAAAATCTTTGATAAATATCTGGTAGAAGAAAATGATATGTATGCAACATTGTTTTTTGGAATGTTTGTGATTGGCGCTGTGATTGCAGCCTATACAGTCATAACCGGTGTATCATTGCTTTTCGTGAAAACAGAAAAACTGAAAAGGATATGTCTGGGAGCAGTCTGGGCAAATATTGCTTATATTGCAGTCTTCGTAGTATGTGCGGTTGTCGCAATGACCAGGGATTTTGTGAAATCCCAGTATCCGGATGTTTCATATTTTATTTTTGCGTTTATACTTGTAGCATGTGCCATAGGATATTTGCTTCCATCTATCCGGGGATTTAGGAAAACAAATTAATCAAGAGCTTTGCTTATAGCCACCTCCACCGCGTCGACAAGCACGGTGGAGGTGTATTTATTATCTGATTCAAAATAAATATTTTCCAGACTTTGATTTGTGACCAGATAATTTTCAATATCCTTCAGTGATGGTTCCAGAAGGGGATACATAGCAGCCACAGATTCATCTAAATTAGTGAGTTCTACACTCTTTATGTAGTTATCGTCTACACAGACGGATACTTCCATAGGAATGCTGTTTAGTACAAGAGATGCTGTGTATGTGCCGGAGTGATAGGTTGGTTCTTCCTCATCGTTTTCCTTTTTGTCAGGAAGAAACATAAAAATCAGCAGGATGACAAGTAGAATAGCCAGGATAACAAAGAGAATAGTATAGATTAATTCTTTTAATTGAATCACCATGATTTTAGGAGTAGATTGCATATTACCTCCGAAAAGAAGCTACCTTTATATCATATTCTATGTTATAATAACAAATTATATGCGGGAATGTTAAGTGAGGAGACAAAGATGGACAATAAATTAAGATTTGTGATTGGTCCTTCCGGTTGCGGAAAATCACAACTGTTATTTCAGGAACTGATAGACCGGGCAGAGGAACATCCGGAGAGAAATTATATCATTGTAGTACCGGAACAGTTTACCATGGAGACGCAGAAAAAAGTGGTGACAATGCATAAGAGAGGTGCGGTAGCCAATATTGATATCGTCAGTTTTAACCGACTTTGTTTCAGGGTTTTTGAAGAGTTGGGAATCAGCCATCTTGAAATTCTGGATGACACGGGAAAATCATTGATTTTGCGAAAAGTAATCGCAAATGAAGGAAGCCGCCTGAAAATGTACCGTGAAAAAATACACATGCATGGATTTGTGGAGGAAATGAAGTCGGTTATTTCAGAACTGTATATGTATGGAATTGATCTGGATAAATATCATTCAATCAGGGAACAGGTGAGTGAAAACGGGCTTATAAGAGAAAAACTGAATGATATCGAAGTAATCTATGAGGGATTTCATAATTACATCAAAGAGAAATATATTACCAAGGAAGAATTGTTGGAAAAATTCTGTCAGGTGGTGCCGCGTTCCCGACTGATTCGTGAAAGTGAGATTTATTTTGACGGATTTACCGGATTTACACCGGTGCAGAATCAGTTGATTCAGCTTTTTCTTCAATATGCAAAAGGCATCACAGTTACAGTGACCATTGGAAGAGAGGAACTGGATGCGGTAAGGCAGGGAATCAGGAATGGCGAAATTCCAGTGGAAGAGCAGGAACTATTTAAAATGCCAAAGGATACCATCAATGCTATTTTAAAGATGTATAAGGGGTCTTTTGATGAAATCCAATCCATATTTTTAGAGCAGGGGGAGAAGAGTAGATTTCGAGAAGACAGTGATGTTGGCTATCTGGAGAGATATCTGTTTCGCGGACACAGGGAAAAAGTGGTAAATCAGGGGAATGTTCAGATACTGCATTTTGAATCACCCAGAGAAGAAGTGGAATATGTCACAGACTATATTGCTTATCAGACAAGAAAAGGGATGCGTTATCGTGATTTTGCCATTATTACAGGTGATGTGGAAGGATATGGAAAATTATTGGCGGACAACCTGAACATTCGAAATATACCATATTTTATGGATAATAAGAGAAGTCTGATCCTGAATCCGGCAGTTACTTTTCTGCGCTCTGTTCTGGAAATGATTGATATGGATTTTTCCTATGAAAGTGTATTTAAGTTTTTAAAGAGTGGTATTCCGGTTATGCAGGATGATAATGTGGATATTTTAGAAAATTATGTCCTTGCATGCGGAATAAGGGGATACAAACGGTATGCAGCACCATTTGTGGGGAAAAAGAAGGGGATGACTGATGAAGATTATGTAAAAATAAATGAGATTCGCCAGGAATTTGTAGATATTGTGGCAGATATTTATGTCCTATTTAAGGAAAAGAATTTAAATGTGCGGAAGATGACAGAATATCTTTACCAGTTTCTGGTACGATCTGGGGTGGAAAAACGATTGAAGATGCTGGAAGAAGAATTTCTGGAGCAGGGAGAAATGTCTCTGGGCAAGGAGTATGGCCAGACTTATCGATATATCATAGAGCTTTTTGACAAAATCGTCAGTCTCCTTGGGGACGAGATCCTTTCTTTAAGGGAATATCGTGAGATTCTGGATGCCGGATTTGAGGAAATCAAGGTGGGAGTCATCCCGCTTAGTATGGATCAGGTACTTGTGGGCGATATAGAGAGAACCCGTCTAAATGATGTAAAGATTCTGATGGTTATCGGGGCCAATGATGGGGTCATTCCGAAACATGGCAAAAAAAGCAGTCTGTTATCCCAGAGCGACAGAAATTATTTAAAAAAAATGAATATTGAGTTATCACCTACAGTCAGGGAGAGTATTTTTATTCAGAAATTTTATTTATATCTGAATCTGACGAAACCATCAGGACAATTACTGATTTCTTATCCGGAAAGCGGCATGGATGGCAGTGCTATGAGACCATCATATCTTCTGGGCGAGATCAGTAAAATCTACGATAAGACAGACGGGTGGGAAAGAGAAGGGGAATTTTACCATAATCTCAAACTTTCCTCCAGAGCATATGCGTTAAAATATCTTTCGGAGCATTTAAATCGTAATCATTTGGGAGATATGAGTGATTTTGTGAAAGAATTATATTCATATTTTTATGAAAATAGGGAATATGCAGGAACTCTTGAAAAAATAAGAGAAGGTGTTTTTTTTGACAATAATCCAACCAGCCTTAGCAGGGAGGTGGCTCTGCAACTGGCATCCGGGGGTATGGTAAAAAGTATTTCCAGACTGGAAAAATACGCAGCCTGTGCATATGCACATTTTTTAAGCTACAGTCTTCATCTGGTTGAAAGAGAAAAATATCAGGTCACCATGGCAGATATGGGGGTATTATACCATCGCTGTATCGAGCTTTTCTCGGGAGAAATGGTACGCAGAGGGTATGATTTCAGGACTGTTTCAGAGGAATGCAGAGACCGGCTGGTAGAAGAATGTGTGGAAAAAGTTACAGAAAATTATGGAAATACAATTTTGAAAAGCAGCCGCAGAAATGAATATCTGATTCGCAAAATTAATTCGGTGTGTAAGAAAACAGTCTGGGCAATGTGTGAACATGTAAAACGGGGGCAGTTTCAGCCGGAGAATTTTGAGTTTTCATTTCAGGAGGGAAGAATTGACCGATTGGATACTTATGAAAGAGATGGGAAATTGTACCTGAAAATTATCGATTACAAGTCCGGAAGCAAAAAGTTTGAAATGTCAGATGTTTTCAATGGATTACAGTTACAGTTGATTTATTATATGGGGGAGACTTTAAAAGTCAAACGGAGTCTGGCAGAGGGGAAAGAAGTGTTGCCGGCCGGCAGTTTTTATTTTCACATTAAATCCCCTTATGTTGAATGCAGCGAAAAGATAGAAGATGAACAATTGCAAAAACTTTTATTGAAAGAATATAAGATGTCAGGTATCGTGAATGATATGCAGGAGCCGGCGGTGGCTATGGATGAAGTACTTGAGGATGAAAAGGCTGAGTCAGATATTATTCCCCTGAAACAGAAAGATCTGGGAAAATTAGCTACAGCTTCAGGACTGAATAGCGAGAACTTTGAGAAAATCATTGTAAAAGTAGAAAAAATTATGGAAGATTTCACAGAGGAAATTCTTGATGGAAAAATAGACAAGAATCCATATAGGAAAAACAATATTACACCATGTATGTATTGCAGTTATCATTCCATATGCGGATTTGATGACAGGGAGTTCAATAACCAATGCAAAAATCTGATTAAAGTCTCCAGTGTGGAGGATGTGATGCGCGAATTGGGTGGTGATATATGCGAGGAGGAACAGCATGAGATGGACAGAGGAACAGAATGAGGTAATTTCTGTCAGAGACAAAAATATTCTTGTCTCAGCAGCAGCGGGTTCAGGAAAAACGGCGGTATTAACAGAACGAATTGTACAGCTGGTGACAGATGACAGGAATCCGGTGGATATTGATAAATTAGTAGTTGTGACTTTTACAAGGGCAGCAGCTGCAGAGATGCGTGAACGAATTATGAAGGCATTACAGAAAAAATCTGATGAGTACCTCTCGATGGAAGAGCCGGAGATAGAAAAAATCCGGTTAATCAACCGGCAGCTTTCTTATATTCATAATGCCAGAATCACCACCATTGACAGTTTTTGTATGGATATTATCAGAGAAAATTTTGCGGTGCTGGATATCGATCCGGGCTTTAAGGTAGGAGAGGAAGGAGAGCTGAAGCTTCTTATGGGGGATGTAATGGCAGAGATGCTGGAACGCCATTACGGAAACGGAGATGAGAAATTTCTGAATTTTATCGATGTATATTCTTCCAGTCGAAATGATGAGAATGTGGAAGAGATGATATATTCTTTCTATGATTTTGCCATGAGTTATCCTTATCCGGAAGAATGGGTGAAAAACTGTGCCAAGAGTTATCAGGAGTGCGCTGATCGTTTTGAGGAGATGGAGTGGTATCAGGCTATGAAGCATCAGGTAGAGAGTCAGTTAGCTATTGTCTGTGAGGATATCCGGCAGTGTCTGGCACTGATAAGAGAGCCGGATGGGCCTTTTGCTTATGAATCGGCGATTATGTCAGATTATGCGTTTCTTGAGGCAGTGCAGAAAGAAGATACTTATGAGGGAAGGCAGAAACTCTTTGCGATTTATTCTCCCGAGGCACTTTCCAGAAAAAAACAGGATGTGGATGAGCAGAAAAAAACACTGGTAAAGTCTCTTAGAGATGATTATAAGAAAGTCATGAAAAAAATCGGGGAAAAATATTACGCGAAACCAAGGGAAGAAGTGGTGGAGGATATCCGGCAGGTGTCAGATAATGCTGAGGTTCTTGCAGATTTGGTTTTGGATTATATTCATTCTTATCAGGCGGCAAAGAGAGAAAAAAATCTTGTGGATTTTAATGATGTGGAACATATGGCATTGAAAATCCTGGTCCGGAAAAATGAGGATGGAACTGTGACACCTACACCAGTGGCATTGGCTATGTCAGACGAAATAGCTGAAATTATGATTGACGAATATCAGGATAGCAATTATGTGCAGGAGTTAATATTGACTTCTATCGCAAAAGAGAGAAATCTCTTTATGGTAGGAGATGTAAAGCAGAGTATTTATAAATTCCGTATGGCAAAACCGGAGTTGTTTCTGGAAAAATATGAAAGATTTTCGGACACAGAAGAAGCTTCGGACCGAAAGATTATCCTGTCCAGGAATTTCCGGAGCCGGAAAACGATTCTGGATGTGACAAATCTTGTATTTGAGAAAATTATGACAAAGGAAGTAGGCGGAATTGAATATGACAGGGAAAATGCCCTGTATTACGGTGCGGATTTTTCTACGGAAGATTCGCCGGTAGAAATTATGATTGCTGATACGTCAGACTATGACGGCCAATATGATAAATCGGAAAATGAACAGGAGGATGACGTAAACGAGAAAGAACTGGAAGCTGAAATGACGGCGTTAAAGATTCTTAATCTATATGAGAATAAAACACAGATTATGGACAGATCTACAGGAAAGATGCGCGATATGCGATATTCTGATGTGGCGGTGTTAATGAGAAGTATGGGCAGTTATGCCCAGACTTATGAAAGAGTATTTAAATCAAAAGGAATCCCTGTCCGATGTCCTGTGAAAAAGGGCTGTTTTGATTCCTATGAAGTGAAGAATATACTGGAATTTCTCACAATTATTGACAATCCAAGACAGGATATTCCGCTGGTTGCTGTTCTGGAAAATATATTTCGTATGAAAGATGAAGAAGTAGCCAGAATCAAACTGCTTGGAGGGAAGGAGTCCATGTATGAAAATGTATGTGCAGTCGTACATGAAGAATATACAGATCAGGAGAACAGACAATTAAGGGATAAATTGAATGAATTTTATCAATTATTACAAAAATATAGAAAAGAGAAGGTTTATCTCACCATTTATGATTTGATTAACCGGATTTTGGAGGATACCGGATTTGAGTATTTTATTTCCGCCTTTCCGGACGGAACAACAAGGCTGACGAACATCGCTATGCTGAAGGAACGGGCGTCTGTGTACCAGCAGGGAAGTTATAGTGGTTTATTTAACTTTATCAGATATATTGAAAAAAACCGTCAGTATGAGATTACCCAGGAAACCATCAGCAGTGCCGGTGAAGAAGATGCAGTAACAATTATGAGTATCCATAAGAGCAAAGGGTTAGAATTCCCTATAGTTGTAATTGCTGCGCTTGGGAAAAAGTTCAATCAGATGGATGCGGCGAAAAAAATTGTTCTTCATCAGACATATGGTATGGGTCTGGATCGGTATGACAGCAGACGAAATATAAAAAGTACCACTCTGATGAAGAGCTGTCTGTCAGGACAGATTGTGATGGAAAATCTTGCGGAGGAATTAAGAATTCTTTATGTGGCCATGACCAGAGCAAGAGAAAAGCTGATTCTGGCCGGCAGTGGAAAAATGGAAAAGAAATGGAGCAGGTATGCACGGCTGTCGGAAGCAGTAGAAAACAGAAAACATTTTCATATCAATCATCTTTTGTCGGCAGGCAGTTATATGGATCTGATTCTGATGTCCCTGACACAAAATTCTGCAAAGGGCTATGTGATTTCTTCTGTTACGGCAAAAGAGCTGGCATCAGAGATATTAAAGATGCAATTTGAAGAAAAGGAGAATCGGGATCTGCTGACATACTGGGACAAGGATTATGTATACAATCAGGAGATTCGCTCAAATGTGAAAGAGAGTCTGTCGTATCGATATCCGCATGAGGATGATATCAGACTTCGGGCAAAGGTAAGCATTTCAGATATTAAGCATAAATTTATGAAACGTTACGACGAAAATGAAGAAGAGAGCCATGAAATATCCGGTTATGAGGAGACAGAAGATCTTCTTCCTGCATTTTTGAAAAAGGAGGAGGAAACAAAGCTGACGGGAGCGGCCAGAGGAACAGCATATCATAGAGTGATGGAACTTTTGGATTATGGAAGGGATCTGACAGATGCAGGTAAAATAAAAGTATTTTTGGAAGAGCTGACAGAGCAGGGAATGATTACAGAGGAGATGGAAAAATGTATTTTCATTCCGGATATTCAGAAATTCCTTCTTTCTTCCATTGGTCAGAGAATGAAGCAGGCATATCAGCGGGGAACACTGAGACGGGAGCAGCCCTTTGTCATGGGGATTCCGGCAAAAGATATTGACGGGGACTATCACGGTGACGAGACTGTGCTAGTGCAGGGAATTATCGATGCGTATTTTGAGGAAGATGGTGAGATGTGCATTGTAGATTACAAAACAGATTATGTGGACCGGATTGAGGAGCTTGATAACCGGTATCATGCCCAATTGGAGTATTATGGATATGCTGTTCAGCGAATAACAGGAAAAAATGTGAAAGATGAAATTATTTATTCTGTAAAATTTGGAAGAGAGTTAGAAATAAAGCATTGAAAAAAAGGCTGTGATAAAGTAGAATTATGGTAAATGGTGAGGAAAGAGGTGCGATATGTTACATGAGAGAATCAATCTGGAAGATATTTTTCCGGGATTACCGAAAACAAAGAAGACAGCAGTAGCGGAGGTTTATGCTCCGGGAGTATATCAGGAAATCGGCTGTCAGAAAGTATTTCCGTGCATTATTCTCTGTCCGGGAGGAGCTTATGTATTTCGCTCAGAGAAAGAGGATGAACCTACCGTATTGAAGTTTTTAGGGGCGGGAATGGTGGTCATTAAGGTGGAGTATAGCTGTGGAACGGAAGACGGACATTATCCTGTTCAGTTGCTTCAGGTATCGGCAGCAGTAGCTCTGGCACGCAGAAATGCAGAAAACTGGCATATAGACACAAAGAAGATAGTAGTTATGGGATATTCTGCCGGTGGACATCTTGCAGCCACAGTGGGAACAAAATGGCAGGAACCTTTTATCGCAGAGCAGCTTGGACTTGCTCCGGGAGAAAATGAGGTAAATGGCATGGTTCTGGGATATCCGGTCATTACTGCCGGGGAATTTACACATGAAGACAGCATTAAGTTTTTACTGGGCGAAGAGAGATATCAGATTGAGTCAGAAAGAGAAAAAGTATCTTTGGAAAAGCAGGTTACTGAGCATACGGCAAGAGCATTTTTATGGCATACGTTTGAAGATGATTTAGTTCCGGTGGAAAATACTTTAATGATGGCAGAGGCATTGCGCAAAAAAGGTGTTCAGTTTGAACTGCATATTTATCCTCAGGGACCACATGGTCTTGCCGTATGTGATGAGACTACGGTTGATGTGAAGGAACATTTAAATCCCCATGCAGATTATGCATCCTCCTGGGTAACACATTGTATCAGATGGATTCGGGAAGTGGTATAAAGGAAGGGTGTTATGAAAGGGTGTAGTAGAAAATGAAGAGTCAGGTAAATTTTGTTTATGATATTGAAGATGATCCGGTAGATGAATTAAAACACTGGCTGTTTCTTGAAAATGTCAGGTTGAATCAGCAGCGTCAACAACTGGAGTATGATCTGGAAGAACTGGACCGGATGAAGGAAAAATTGGAGAAGGAGAAACGACAGCATAACAGGGAACTGGATATCAGGGAACGGAAACTGCAAAGAGAAAAAGACCTTTTCCAGAAGCAATGGCAGATTGTGGAACGTGAACTGGTGCGCATGGCTAAAGACAGGGATAAGATGGCGAAAGAAAAGGCGTATATCCAGCGGGAAAAAGACGAGTTAAAGAGAATGCGCCAGGCATCTCCCACAGACAAGGAGATACAGACAGGAATGTTTTTTCGGGGAATTAGCAACCTGAGCGGACTTAAGAAACGTTATCGGGACTTAATGAAAATTTATCATCCCGATAATGAAAATGGGGATGAGACGATAGTACTTTTTATAAATAAAGAATATGAAAAAATCAAACAGCGTTTCGAATAATATGTAATAAAAAAGAAAAATAGTTGATAAAAAATGAAATATATGTTAATATATAGGAAAGGTACACGCAGGAAACGTGTGCCTTTTTGCTTTTAAATGGACTGGATAATCTGACAATGAGATGAAGAAATGGGGGATGTTATGTTTAGCAGGATTATGAGTGCCGCCATCCGCGGCGTTGGTATAGAAATCATACAGGTGGAGACGGACATTAGTTCCGGATTACCGGTATTTGATATGGTAGGACTTTTGAGTTCGGAGGTAAGAGAATCGAAAGAGAGAGTCAGAACAGCCATAAAAAACTGCGGAATGTCAGTTCCACCCCGGAGAATTACCGTAAATCTGGCACCGGCAGATGTGAGGAAAGAAGGCGGCAGTTTTGATTTACCTGTAGCGGTAAGTGTATTGGCTGCCATGGGCATGGTTCAGGCAGTCATTAATATGGAAGAAACTTTGATGGTTGGTGAGCTTGGTCTGGACGGAAGTGTCAGGCCTGTGCGAGGTGTGCTTCCTATAATTCAGGAGGGAAAGCGACAGGGAATCCGTTATTTTATTGTCCCGGAAGCGAATAAAAGAGAGGGGGCAATCGTCACAGAAGCCAAGGTAATAGGAGTATCGAGTCTTTTGGAGGTTTGTGACATTTTAAATGGTCATAGAACGTTGGAGACAGAGCATATAGATATTCAGGAATTGTATCATTCCCAAATAAAGAAAGAAACAAAGGATTTTTCGGATATTCAGGGTCAGGAAAGCTTGAAGAAAGCAGCTGAAATTGCAGCCGCCGGGATGCATAATATGTTGATTGTAGGACCGCCGGGCTCAGGGAAAACGATGGTTGCGGAGAGACTTCCGTCGATCCTGCCGAAGCCGGATTTGGAGGAGTGTCTGGAGATTACGAAAATTCAGAGTATCGCAGGAAATTTGCGGGAAGAAACTTTGATCACAGAGAGACCTTTTCGGGCACCTCATCACACCATCACAGAGAAAGCTATGACAGGAGGAGGGCAGCGGGTTGTTCCGGGGGAAATTACGCTGGCACACAGAGGTGTACTGTTTCTGGACGAATTTGCTGAATTTAAAAGTGACACCATAGATGCACTGCGTCAGCCCTTGGAAAAAGGAAGTTTTGTTCTTTCAAGAGTCAGTGGAACATATAGATTTCCAGCAGATTTTATGCTGGTGGCAGCCAGCAATCCCTGTCCATGTGGATACTATCCGGACAGGACAAGGTGTACATGCAGTGAACCACAGGTACAGAGGTATTTAGGTCGTATGAAAGGTCCGATAGCCGACCGGATAGATATATGTGTGGGTGTCCAGCCTGTGGAAGTGGACCAGCTTCAGACAAACTGGAGATGTGAAAGCTCAACGGATATCAGAAAGCGGGTGGAGGCTGCAGTTTTTCTTCAAAGAGAGCGCTATGCTGGAACAGGATTCAGGTTTAATTCGGAGCTTGATATCCGTGGAGTAAAAAAATACTGTTATATAGGCGAAAAAGAAAAACAGTTATTGCGGCAGGCATTTACCAGTTTTGGAATGAGTGCAAGAGGATATTACAGAGTGATAAAAGTAGCAAGAACAATCGCAGACTTAGAAGGCAGTATTCATATCAGAGAAAAACATATTTCTCAGGCACTCGGATACAGAATGATATTTTAGGAGATTATGGAGATGATAATGAACGAAGAAGATTATATGTTGTGGCTGTGCAGTACGAAAAATATGTGGCATAAAAAGATGAGAAAGATTTTGGAATATTTCGGGGATGCAGAATCAGTTTTTTACGCAGGGGAAAATCAGCTGGAGCAGACAGGATTTCTGAAAAATGAGGATGTAAAGCAGATTCTGGAGTCTGCCAAATGCTTTGATATCCGAAGGGAACGGGAAAAACTGGAACAAGATAAGATTATATTTTTGACAGAAAAAAGTGATGTATATCCTTCACGGCTCCGAAATATGTCAGACGCTCCACTTGTATTATTTGTAAAAGGAAATCCGGCTCATATAGCCAGACTGGAAGAACCATCGGTTTCTGTGATTGGCTCAAGAATATGCAGTTGTTATGGAACCTTTACAGCAGAAAAATTTTCACGGGAGCTGTCGCTGAATGGTATAAATGTAATCAGTGGCATGGCAAGAGGGGTTGATTCGGCAGCCCATAAGGGTGCACTGTTGGGGAAGGGAGTCACCGTAGCAGTGCTTGGATGCGGGGTGGATATCTGTTATCCACCGGAAAATCGTTCCCTTTACGACGAAATAGAGAAAAATGGTGTCCTCTTATCGGAATATCCTCCGGGGACAAAGCCTTTTGCATGGCAGTTTCCGGAGAGAAACAGGATTATCAGCGGTTTGTCAGATTGTGTGATTATTACGGAAGCTAAGGAAAAGAGTGGTTCTCTGATTACTGCGCGCTGGGCATTGGAGCAGGGGATAGATGTCTTTGCTGTTCCGGGAAGAATAAATGATCCCCTGAGTCAGGGATGCAATCACCTGATTCAGGAGGGGGCTCTGCCTGTTACAGATGTGTCTGATATTCTCTTGGCGTTGGGGATGAATTATAAAAATTTTCAAAAACAAAAAATATTTCTTGAAAAAGAAAATGAAGTGGTGTATAGTGTTCTCGGTTTGTATCCTCAGAGTATCGATGAGATTTTTGAAAAAACAAACTTACCAACAGGAGAATTGTATACGGTTTTGCTGCAGCTTCAACTGGCAGGACTGATAGAAGAGCCTGTAAAAAATTATTATGCGAAAAAGAATTAGCGCGGAGGTTAACATGGCTAAATACTTAGTGATAGTAGAGTCACCGGCAAAAGTAAAAACCATAAAAAAATTTTTGGGAGCAAATTATGAGGTAACGGCTTCTAATGGTCATATCAGGGATTTGCCGAAGAGTACTATGGGAATTGACATAGAAAATGACTATGAACCGAAATATATAACAATCAGGGGAAAAGGGGAAAAACTGGCAGAGCTGAAAAAATTAGCAAAAAAAGCAGATAAAGTTTATCTGGCAACGGACCCGGACCGTGAGGGGGAAGCCATTTCATGGCATTTGTCCCAGGCACTAAAGCTGGAAGAAGGGAAAATGAAACGAATTACCTTCAATGAAATCACCAAGAATGCGGTAAAAGAGTCTTTGAAAAATCCGAGGGAAATAAATATGAACCTTGTAGATGCCCAGCAGGCAAGACGTGTACTGGACAGAGTGGTTGGATATTCTATCAGTCCTGTTTTGTGGGAAAAAGTCAAAAGAGGGTTAAGTGCAGGAAGGGTTCAGTCTGTAGCTTTGAGAATGATTTGTGACAGAGAAGCCGAGATTGATGCATTTATTCCGGAGGAATACTGGACACTGGAGGTGCTCCTGAACGTAAAGGGAGAGAAGAAACCATTAGAAGTAAAGTTTTATGGCGATGAACATGGAAAAATCAGCATTGAAAGCAAAGACATGCTGGATGGTATCGTTCAGGAGTTAAAAACAGCAGAATATCGCGTGAAAGAGATAAAAAATAGTGAGAGGGAGAAAAAGGCTCCGCTTCCGTTTACAACGAGTACATTGCAGCAGGAAGCTTCTAAGACATTAAATTTTTCTACCCAAAAGACCATGAGAATTGCCCAGCAGCTATATGAAGGTGTGGATATTAAAGGCCGGGGAACGATCGGTATTATCACATATCTGCGTACAGATTCTACAAGAATCTCAGAAGAAGCAGATTTAGCGGCTAAGGATTATATACAGGAGAATTTCGGAGAAGAATATCTGGCATCAAAGGAAGTAAATGGAAAGAAGACGGGAAAAATCCAGGATGCACATGAAGCGATTCGTCCTACAGATATATCGCTGACACCTGTTGTGGTGAAGGAAAATCTCAGCAGAGACCAGTTCCGGCTTTATCAGCTTATCTGGAAACGCTTTGCTGCCAGCAGAATGAGCAGTGCAAAATATAATACTACGTCATTGAAGATTCAGGCCGGTAAATATATCTTTACTGCAGCGGCTTCTAAACTGGCCTTTGACGGATTTATGTCTGTTTATATGTCTGGTGATGATGAAAAATCAGAGGGCAGTGTTATTGTCAGCAAAATCAGCAAAGAGACAGAGCTTTCTTTTTCAGAGTTTGATGAAAAACAGCATTTTACACAACCGCCGGCACATTTCACGGAGGCTGCCCTGGTAAAGGCATTAGAGGAACAGGGCATCGGAAGACCGAGTACCTATGCACCGACCATTACAACTATTATACAGAGAAGATATGTGGCAAAAGAAGAAAAAAATCTTTATGTGACAGAACTGGGGGAAGCTGTAAATAACATTATGAAGACAGCCTTTCCTGTTATTGTGGATTTGAAATTTACGTCGAATATGGAATCTCTTCTTGATAAAGTGGAGGAAGGAAGTTTCCCTTGGAAAACGATTATTCGTAATTTTTATCCTGACCTGGACGAAGCAGTAAGGAATGCGGAAGAAGAACTGGAAAAAATAGAGATTAAAGATGAAGAGTCAGATGTACAGTGTGAGGAATGTGGAAGAATGATGGTCATTAAATATGGACCTCACGGTAAATTCCTTGCGTGTCCGGGATTCCCTGAGTGTCACAATACAAAACCTTATTTGGAAAAAATAGGAGTTCCATGTCCGAAATGTGGAAAGGAAATTGTGATCCGGAAAACAAAAAAGGGAAGAAAGTATTATGGATGTGAGAATCATCCGGAATGTGATTTTATGTCATGGCAGAAACCGTCAGAGAAGAAATGCCCGGAATGTGGTGGATATATGCTGGAAAAAGGAAATAAATTAGTGTGTGCCGATGAAAATTGCGGTTATGTGGAAGAGAAAAAGTCTGAAATGAAATTGTCAGATAACTAAGGGGTAAATATTGAAAATTGCTTGAAAAAGGCGAAAAAATATGATATATTCATATAAATTAGGTAGACACAGGGTAGCAGCTAAGATGTAAAATTTCAGGAGGAGTCCATGAGTGTACAGTTATTAGACAAAACAAGGAAAATTAATAAGCTTTTACACAATAATAATACACAGAAGGTTGTATTCAACGATATTTGTAATGTATTGAGTGAAATTCTTGAATCCAATATTTTGGTCATCAGCAAAAAAGGAAAAATTCTTGGTATTGGAAAAAAGTCAGGGGTAGAAGAATTGACAGAGCTGATTAAAGGTGACATGGGAGTGATGGTAGATACTATGCTTAATGAAAGATTATTAAGTGTGTTATCCACAAAAGAAAATGTAAATCTTGCAACCCTTGGATTTTGTAACGAAAATATCAAAAAATTTCAGGCTATTATTGCACCTATTGACATAGCAGGTGAGCGGCTGGGAACTTTGTTTATTTACAAGTGTGACAAGCAGTATGAAATTGACGATATTATACTCAGCGAATACGGGACAACGGTTGTTGGCCTGGAAATGATGCGCTCTGTCAATGAAGAAAACGCAGAAGAAGAAAGAAAGGTACAGATTGTGAAATCAGCAATCAGTACACTTTCCTTTTCAGAACTGGAAGCAATGGTGCATATTTTTGAGGAATTGGGTGGCAGTGAAGGACTGCTGGTGGCAAGTAAAATAGCCGACAGAGTAGGTATCACCCGCTCTGTCATTGTAAATGCATTGAGAAAATTCGAAAGCGCAGGCATCATAGAGTCCCGCTCTTCCGGTATGAAAGGTACTTATATCAAAGTATTAAACGATGTAGTCTTTGAGGAAATCAAAAAAGTACAGTACTAATTGTGAATAAATGTGAAATATCAAAGATATAACTTGCTATTTTTTGGGAAGTTTATTATAATGTATGCTAGATTATGGCTGAAAGGGAGAAACGGATATGATAAATTCAAATGCTTTTGATTATATTAATATTTTAGAAAAAGCTGCAGATGCTTCCTGGACAAGGTATAATGTTATTGCAAATAATATTGCAAATAATGATACACCAAATTATAAGCGGAAAGATGTGAATTTTGAGGATTATCTTTTGGAAGAGCTGACCAGCGGCAGCTCAGGCTCTTTACGCACAAGGGTGGCAGATGTGGATTTGGGGAATTTAACGCCGACTACATATACTGATTATTCAGAGTTGTCATATCGTCTGGATGGCAATAATGTAGATATTGATACAGAAAATGTGGAACTTGCTTCCACGCAGATTAAGTATAATGCACTGATTGATTCTGTCACACATGAGTTCAACATGTATAAGGCAGCTTTGGCTAAGTAATAAGGAGTGTAGTTATGGGATTGTTTACGTCATTTGATATCTGTGCTTCCGGAATGACTGCACAGCGTTTGAGGACAGATATTATTTCAGAAAATATTGCGAATGTGAATACGACGAGGACAGCGGAAGGCGGTACATATCGCAGAAAAACTGTGGTTTTTACAGAAAAGAATTCTAATTCATTCAATAATCTGTTGTTATCGAATATGGGAGTCCAGGGAAGCGGTATCAGTGGAACCGGTGTGAAGGTATCACGGATTGTGGAAGATTATGAGACGGAGATGAATATGGTATATGATCCTTCTCATCCTGATGCAGATGAGAATGGCTATGTAACATATCCAAATGTAAATGTAGTTACGGAAATGACAAATCTGATAGATGCTTCAAGGTCATACGAAGCAAATGTTACAGCATTTAATGCAGCAAAAGCAATGGCTTCAAAAGGACTTGAAGTAGGTAAATAACGGATAAGAGCCAGATGTTGGCAGATGGGAGAAATATAGTATGTCAGACATTACAGCAGGATTAAATTCGATCGGATTGGATTTTTATACAGAAGCAGTAAAATCAGTGACTAATCATACATCAGCGGCAGAAGTGTCCGGTGATGATAATTCATTTTCAGCAATTCTAAATTCAGCGATGAATCTGGTAAAGGAAACAGATAGTCTTTCCCAGGATGCGGAACAGGCAGCGATGGATTTTACGTTAGGAAATACAGACAGTACACATGAGCTAACGATAGCACAGCAGAAAGCATATCTTTCACTTCAGTATACCGTGGCTGTGAAAAATGCATTCTTAGATGCCTATAAAGAAATTATGCAGATACAGATTTAATTTGAGGCCGTAGGCTGCCAATCTTAAGGAATGAAGAGTGAAAAAATACCATGAATGAGAAACTAAAGGATGCACAGACAAAAGCGAAAGACTTTTGGAATAAATATGATAAAAAACAAAAAACATTAATGATAAGTATTATAGCTGTTGTGATTATTGCAGTGGTTATACTTGCGGTGACTTTGTCTATACCGGAATACGAAACATTAGTTGAATGCAAAGATTCCGTGACAGCCGCTGACATTGCCGATGTCCTTACCAGCAACGACATTCCGTATACTACTGAAAATGGCGGATTGACTATTAAGGTGGAAAAGGATCAGATGGTGCAGGCTACCTATCTGATTGCACAGGAAGGATACACAGCGGAAGGATACAGCATAGAAGATTATGTAGATGATGGCGGATTTAGTACCACTTCTGAGGATAAAGAGAGATTATATCAGAAATATCTTGAAGATAAAATGGTATCAGTTCTGACATCATTTGATTATGTCAAAAATGCGTATGTTACTTTTTCAATTCCGTCCGCAACCTATAGTGTATTGGAAACGGATGAAGAACAGGAAACCTTTGTCAGTGTTCAACTGACATTAAAAAAATCGATGCCGGATGGTGCGGCGGAGGCCATGGCAAGATATTGTGCTACGGCTGTGGGAAATGACTCCACATCGAGAGTCACTATTATTGATTCAAATGGAAATACTCTGTTTAAAGGTAATAGTAGCAATACGGTTTCAAACTCTGTGAATGCATCGGAAAGGGAACAGATACAGCAGGCTTATTACAATCAGATCGTTGAGAATGTAACGAATCTTCTGACTACAACAAATCTGTACAGTACAGTATCTGTATCACCTAGTCTTGATATTTCTTTTGATAAAGTAGATAAAGTAGATACCACTTATTCAAATGATGATGACGTAAAATTAAATGATTATACATATGACCAGCAAGGTGGAAGTTACAGCGGCGGTGTACCGGGTACAGATTCCAATGATGATGATACTACTTACACCATAGATGCCGGTGATGGTACAAGCACCAGTATTTCTATTACAAAAAATGAATATTCTCCTAGCTCGAGTATTGTTCATACAGAAGGTGAACAGGGAGTGCTGAATAAAGAAAATTCTTCACTTTCAGTTATGGTTAACAGATATCGGGTGTATGATGAGGATGCTCTGGAAGAGGCCGGGGAACTGGATAATATGTCATGGGAAGAATACCAGGAGGCAAATGGTGAGGTTGTGGCAATGGAAGCTGATTTTACCGGAATTATTGATGCGATTGCCTATGGTACGGGAATTCCGGCAGAACAGATCTATGTTACAGGATATGTGGTACCTGTCTTTAATGATAAGGTACAGGATACAAGCTTTACGACAACTGTATTACCGATTATACTGGCAGTAGTTATTGTTGCATTATTGGCATTTGTTGTATGGAGAAGCTTAAGACCTGTGGAAGTTACTGAAACAGAACCTGAGCTTTCAGTGGATGAGATTCTGAAAGCGACAAAAGAGAAAGAAGTCGTAGATGAAATCGAATATGACGATAAGTCGGAAGTTCGGAAAGCGATTGAAAAATTTGTGGATGAAAATCCGGAATCGGTGGCACTTTTATTGCGCAGCTGGTTGAACAAGGATTGGGAATAAATTGATTTAGGAGGAAACTGCAATGGCCAGAGGAAACACAGAACAGATGGAAAATCTTTCGGGAACATCGAAAGCCGCTATTTTGCTTATTGCATTAGGACCTGAGAAGTCTGCAAAAGTATTTAAACATCTGAAAGAAGAGGAAATTGAGCAGCTGACATTGGAAATTGCCAATACCAGAAGTGTCTCTCCTCAGATGAAAGAGGATGTCTTAAATGAATTCTATCAGGTTTGTCTGGCTCAGCAGTATATTGCAGAAGGCGGTATTGGCTATGCGAAGGAACTGTTGGAGAAAGCTCTTGGCAGCGAACAGGCTCAGCAGGTAATAGCAAGACTTACATCTTCTTTACAGGTGCGTCCGTTTGAGTTTGTCAGAAAAACAGATCCAACCCAGTTGTTGAACTTTATTCAGGACGAGCATCCACAGACGATTGCCCTTATTTTGTCTTATCTTCCATCTGCTCAGGCATCCATGGTCGTGTCAGCGCTTCCGCCGGAAAAACAGGCAGATGTGGCTAAGCGTATCGCTAAGATGGATCGGACATCACCGGATGTAATCAAAGAGGTGGAAAATATTCTGGAAAGAAAATTATCTTCTCTTGTTACACAGGATTACACGATTGTGGGCGGCGTAGATGCTATCGTAGATATTCTGAATACAGTAGACAGAGGAACAGAAAAACATATTATGGAAAGTCTGGAAATCGACGAGCCGGAATTGGCAGACGAAATCAGAAGAAAGATGTTTGTATTCGAAGATATCTTGTCGCTTGATGATAAGACCATTCAGAGAGTTCTCAGAGATGTGGATAATAATGATCTGAGTGTTGCATTGAAAGGTACAAACGAAGAAGTTCAGAATGTTATCTTTAATAATCTGTCGAAACGTCTTGCAGAGATGATTAAGGAAGATATGGAATTTATGGGTCTGATTCGTATGAAAGATGTCGAGGAAGCCCAGCAGAAAATTGTTGGAATTATCAGAAAACTGGAAGATACCGGCGAGATTATCATTTCCCGTGGTGGAGGTGATGAGTTAATTGTCTAATGTATATAAATCAATCAATCATGGGAAAATTAATGAGGATGATGTGAGAGTCATTGATTACAATGATTTAATTTCACAAAAAATTGAGAAAATAAAAAAAGAATTAGAAAAAAATTCAGAACAGTATACAGAGGATGGTTTCACACTGGGATTAAATCCGGAAAATGTAGAAGAACTGTTGAATGAGCAGGAGGAGATTGCGGCTTCAGCAGATTCGCAGGCAGCGGCAGAGGAAATTATCAGGAATGCGAAAGAGGAGGCAGAAAAGATACTTCGGATCGCAGAAAGTGATGCTGCCTCTATTGTAAAACATGCCGAAGAGCAGAAAAATGAGATTATAAGCCAGGCATCGAGAGATGGTTTTGAACAGGGATATCAGGAAGGAAAAGCCAAAGCCCAGGGTGAGCTGGAAATAAAAGAAAAAGAGCTGAAACAAAGACGTACAGAGATGGAAAGAGAACTTCAGAGACAAAAAGAGGAACTGGAACCTGTCTTAGTAGATACGATTCTGGATGTTTTTTCTGATATGACGCATCTTCTGGCATTGGATAAGAAAGATCTGATTCTGACAATTGTTAATAGCGTATTTGAAGGAATCGATGTCAGTAAAAATTATATTATCAGGGCATGTCATGAAGAAGCTACTTTTCTGAAAGAAAATCGTAAGAAAATTGTCTCAGGTGTCAGCGATGTCAGCATAGAGATTGTAGAAGACCTTTCGATGAAACGTGGACAATGTATTATTGATACAGATGTAGGCGTATTTGACTGCAGTCTGGATATCCAGATGGAAGAACTGATGGCAGATATCAAGATGATATCCTGTGCTGGAAAACGTACATAATTTAGTGGTGGTTTTATGGTAAATATCGATGTATCTAAATATCTTGCATTAAAACAGAAAAAATATTACAAAAAGCTGGGCAAAGTTTCCAAAATTGTAGGATTAACCATTGAATCCATAGGTCCTGATGCAAAATTAAATGATGTGTGCAGGATTTGTTCCAGTGAGCCGGATAAAAGTGATGTCATGGCTGAAGTAGTGGGATTTAAGGACAACCGGATACTTCTGATGCCTTTTGAATCAGTAGATGGAATCGGACCGGGGTCGATTGTTGAAAATACTGGAAATGTTTTAAAAGTCAAGGTGGGACCGGAACTTCTGGGAAAAGTGGTAGATGGATTGGGAAGACCGATTGACGGAATGGAAATACCGGAAGATGAAACTTATCCGGTAGAGGCTGCACCGCCGGATCCGATGACAAGGGAAATTATAAGCGAAGTGCTGCCGCTTGGCGTTAAGGCAGTGGACGGACTGATTACAGTGGGAAAAGGACAACGTATCGGTATATTCGCAGGAAGTGGTGTGGGTAAAAGTACATTGCTCGGTATGTTTGCGAGAAATACAAAAGCAGATATTAACGTCATAGCTCTGATTGGTGAGCGAGGCAGGGAAGTGAGAGAATTTATTGAGAGAGACCTGGGTGAGGAAGGTATGAAGCGAAGTGTTGTAGTTGTAGCAACTTCTGATAAGCCGGCGCTTATCAGAAATAAAGCGGCGAAGACAGCAACAACAATCGCAGAGTATTTCAGAGATCAGGGCAAAGATGTACTCCTTATGATGGATTCCCTGACACGATTTGCCATGGCACAGCGAGAAATCGGGCTTGCATCAGGTGAACCACCGGTAACCCGTGGGTATCCGCCAAGTGTATACAGCGAGATGCCGAAATTACTGGAACGAGCCGGAAGAGCGGCAGTGGGTTCTATTACAGGGTTATATACAGTTCTTGTTGATGGTGATGATTTTAATGAACCGATTACAGATACTGCAAGAAGTATTTTGGATGGACATATTATGTTGTCCAGAAAGCTTGGACATAAGAATCATTATCCTGCGATTGATATATTGCAGAGCATCTCAAGAGTTATGAGTCAGATTGCTTCAAGAGAACATAAGCAGCTGGCCGGAAAACTGAAAAATGTAATGGCAACTTATAATGAGGCAGAAGACCTGATTAATATTGGAGCGTATAAGCAGGGTTCTAATAAAAATATTGATTATGCAATTTCAAAAATAGATCAGGTGAATGATTTTTTGTTGCAAGGTGTGGATGAAAAATTCGATTTTGATAAAGAATTGGAAATGTTAGCCGAAATATTTAATGAATAGAATGAAAAATGACAAAATTTGTATATAGAATGCAGAATATTCTTGATTTGAAGATAAAACTGGAGGATCAGGCAAAGATTTTTTTTTCACAGGCGAATGCAAAACTTCGCGAAGAGGAAGCAAGATTGTATCAGATCCAAGGGCAAATACAGGAATATAAAGAGTATTTAAGAGAACTTCAAACTGGGAAACTCAATATTGGTGAGATGAGACGCTGTACGGACGCAATCGAGATAAAAAAGGAACAGGCAGAAGAGCAAAAGAAAAAAATCAAAGTTGCGGAGCGAAATGTTGAAATTGCCAGAAAAAGGTTGAACGATGTAATGGTAGAGCGTAAAACTCAGGAAATTCTTCGTGATAAAGCATTTGAAGAATATAAGAGGGAATTGAACGAAGAAGAGAAAAAGGTTACAGATGAACTGACAAGCTATCAGTACAACGGTAATGGAAAGGAAACAGAAAATGCCTAGAAAAAGGAATGACAATAAATCGGAGATTGAAATTGAAGAAAAAAAAGGAAGTAAACTGGCTTCTATATTCATGGGGTTGCTGATTATTATAGTATGGCTTGTTATTATTGCAGCCCTTATTAAATTCGATGTAGGAGGATTTGGCAGTTCTGTGATGCGGCCGATTTTTAAAGATGTGCCGGTCATCAATAAAATACTTCCGGATGCCTCGGAAAATGAAGTTGCATCAGAAGAGTATCCTTATAAAAATCTGGCAGAAGCGATTGAATATATTAAAAGTCTGGAAACGCAGATAGAAAAGTATAAGAATCAGGAAAAAAGTTATACCGCCCAGATTGCAGATTTGCAGGCAGAAGTCGAAAGATTAAAAACATTTGAAGAGTCTCAGGCAACATTTGAGCAGCAGAAACAGGAATATTATGATGAGGTAGTGTTTGGAGATTCTGCATTGTCTTATGACGAATATAAGAAATTTTATGAAGAAATAGAGCCGGATTATGCGGCAGAATTGTACAAACAGGTGGCAGAGCAATATTTATATGATGAGCAGTATCGGGAATTAGCAGACGCATATACAAATATGAAACCTGCAAAAGCAGCTGCGGCATTATATGAGATGACAGGAAATATGGATACAATTGCAGCCATTCTGAAAAATATGGAGAGTGCGGACAGGGCAGCTATATTGAATTCACTGAGTGATTTGGATCCAGTATTTTGTGCAAAAGTCACAGTATTGTTAGCTCCATAAGATAACACCATTTCCATTAGGAAATGATGCTATAAATGCTGAGAAAGCGAAATATATGATAAAGGAGGTGTGATATGGTAACGCAGAGCATTAAAACATCGGGGTATCTGTATATGTCATCCGGTGCGGGAAAACAGACAGAAGTAAAAACTCAGGAAAGTTTTTCTGAAGCTATTGGCAAAGCAGAAAACCAGTATAAAAAATCACCGGAAAAACAGGTGAAAAAAGAAACAGTACAACCTTCTGTGGATGAAAAGCAGAAGCAGAATCCTGTGAAAGAAACCCAGGAACCATCAGAAGAAGTTCAGGAAGTTATGGCTGCGGTGGTAAATGAGCAGGTGACACAGCAGGTCCAGCAGGAGATCGCAGAGACATTGAATGTGAGTACAGAAGATGTTCAGAACATGATGGAAACACTTCAAATGGATGTTATGGATCTGCAAGATTCCCAGAATCTGTTAAAGCTTATGGTAAGCCTGAAAGAACTGAAAGGACCGGAAGAAATCATAACCAATCAGGAGCTGTCAGAAACATTTAAAACTCTGGATGGTCAAGTGAAGAATCTTTTGGAAACTTTTCATGAGTCCCATGCGGATACAAAAGAAGCTGTGCAGGTAAATGACCTCAGTGCAGATGTGGAACACGAAGACGTATCTGTACAAAAGCAGGAGGCAAAGGAATCTCAGGACAACAATCAGGAAATGAGTCAGAATCAGGGAGAAAGAGAACCACTTTCCGGAAAGGAAAATAAAGTCACTGTAACAAAGGAGACAGGACAGCAGTTGAATGTTACAGGAAATCAGAATATTTTTCAAAATATTCAGGAAACACTGAGTGAGCGCGTAGATGCTCATACATCTGAGAATATTGTCAGACAGGTTATTGAACAGGTAAATGTCCAGTTAAAATCTGATGTGACAAGTCTGGAGATGCAATTATATCCGGAACATCTTGGCAAAGTTTCTATTCAGGTGACATCGAAAAATGGAGCCTTGACAGCCCAGATTGCTGCTGAGAGCGAGGCAGCCAGAGCTGCTTTGGAATCACAGATTAATGTATTAAAGGATACATTGAATCAGCAGGGACTAAAAGTTGAATCTGTGGAAGTATTGGTATCAAGTCATGGGTTTGACAAGAACAATGAGTCTGAGTCTGACAATAAGGAACAGCGAAGTAAAAACAGAAAAACCGGAAAAGTCATTTTGGACGAAACTTTGGAAGCGGAAGTTTTAGAGGAAGACGAAAGCTTGAAAGAAACAATCGGAAATACAGTAAGTTATACTGCATAACAGAAAGGAGGATCATATGACAACGGGTAATGTGGTAGATGGAGAGCTCCAGACAGGATACACAGAGACTGACCAATCAAAGAAAAGCAGTGGTTCTGAGCTCGGAAAAGATGCGTTTTTGCAGCTTCTCGTAACACAGATGAAATATCAGGATCCATTAAATCCGTCAGATAGCAGTGAGATGGTAAGCCAGTTGGCACAGTTTTCGGCGTTGGAGGAAATGCAGAATGTGACATCGGCTGTGACGAATTCACAGGCACTCAGTCTGGTAGGAAAAAATGTGATTGTTGAGGTAGGCAAATCCACAGGAAGTTCAAATACCGTAAAAGTCGGTGGCTATGTACAGTATGTGCAGATGGTTAGTGGTGATGCAAAACTATGTATCAATGGAACATTGTATGATTACGAGGATCTGGATATGGTAGTGGATGATGAATACCTGAAAGAATTACTGGAAAGCGGACAAGTAGAAGATTCCGATAAAGAAAATTCAGAAAATTCAGAAAATCAGGATGATTCGGAAATCGAAGAATAAAAGGCAGGGTAAAGGATGAATATCAATCAAAATTTTTCTTCTATCCAGCAGATTCAGGAGACATATCTGCCTAAACACAGAGAGACTTCTAAAATCAATACTGGAGAAAAAAAGACATTTGAAGATATCTTTAAACAGAAAGCCGGATTAAATAGTGAAATTGATTCACTGAAATTTTCCAAACATGCTGATGCCAGACTTGCAGACAGAAATATTAATCTGACAGAAGAGCAGCTGGGAAGATTAGAAGAAGGGACAAGAAAGGCAGAGGAAAAAGGAATTCAGGAATCTCTGGTAATTATGGATAATTTATCTTTCATTGTCAATGTAAAAAATAAGACAGTCATTACTGCGATGGATACGAACAGCAGTGACAATGTGTACACAAATATTGATGGTGCCGTAATTATATAGCCGGACCTTAAGGAGGCTAAAGCTTTTTGAATGACGGAGAAAAGCATACGGTACAGGTAGAAGGAGGTCATTTCTTATGATGAGATCATTATACTCTGGTGTATCAGGATTGCGTATTCACCAGACGAAGATGGATGTAATAGGTAATAATATTGCAAATGTAAATACGGTAGGATATAAAGCACAAAGAGTATCCTTCAGCGAATTGTTTTATCAGACTACCCAGGCAGCCAGCGGACCGGGGGAAGAAGGAAATATCGGCGGATCAAATGCTAAGCAGATCGGTCTAGGTGCCGGTGTCAGCCAGATTTCAACAAATATTGCAGACCGGGGTGGAGCACAGTCCACCGGAAATGCTCTGGATGTTATGATTAACGGAAATAGTTTCTTTGTAGTTCAATCAGATGGTGCAAATTATTATACAAAG
The DNA here is from genome assembly GCA_034172985.1 of Lachnospiraceae bacterium. GTDB lineage: Bacteria > Bacillota > Clostridia > Lachnospirales > Lachnospiraceae > CAG-303. The sequence goes on along the minus strand of JAXFDY010000099.1, from coordinate 25,804 downwards.
GCCGGTAATTTTACAACTGACGGAAATGGAAATCTTGTGACAGGAAGCGGAGATTATGTAATGGGTTATACTGCTGCGAAGGATCTGGAAACAGGTGATTTTTATCTGCAGAAAGATAGATTAAGACCGATTTCATTGTATGGTTCTGATTATATGCAGACTGATCCTGCACAGACTACCCAGGCAGCAATATCAGGTAACATTAATGCCCAGGATGATTCTTATAAAACACATGGTCAGGGATACGTCAGTACAAAATTATATGTTTATGACAGTCTTGGAAACAAATATGGTGTTCAGTTTGACGTGGAGCAGGTCAGCTCAACAGAGTATACGATGAGAGCTACAAGAATTTTCTTTGGTTCTGAGGAACTGGAGGATGTGTCAGCCGTGTTAAGCGGAGATGGTGTAAATGGAGATGGCAGTATTACACTGCAGTTTGATGGAACGGATGGAACAATCACAAATGAAAATTCAAACTTTACGTTAAATATTACTCAGGGAAATGCAAATCTTCCGGCGTTTTCACAAGATATCAATGTTGACTTCTCTTCTATGACTTGTTTTGGAAAATCAACTGATTTTGCAGCTAATGCAGGAACTGCAAATGGTAATGCAGGTGCAGGTAAAGCGGTAGGTGAGATGATTTCTCTTGGTATCTCGGCAGATGGAAGCGTAATCGCATCTTATACAAACGGAGATACCGTTACAATCGGCCAGTTGGTTACAGCACAATTTTCCAATGCATCTGGTTTGGAAAAAGTAGGAGATAATCTTTTTGGAGAAACCTTAAATTCCGGTGATGTAACATTTTCCACAATTGATGCTGCAGGAGAAACAATGTCAAGTGGTGTTGTTGAAATGTCTAATGTAGATCTTGCTTCTGAATTTACAGATATGATTGTAACCCAGAGAGGATTCCAGGCAAATTCAAGAATTATTACAACTTCTGATACAATGATAGAAGAACTTTTAAACCTTAAGAGATAATGATATTGGAACTTATCCAAAATGTTTTAATGGCGGATAAGTTCCTTTTTCTGTGTTATTTGCCGGATTATGAAGAAAAGAATAAATTTTATGAAAAAATGCAAAAAAAATAAATTTTTCTGTTGGTAAAAAGTGCAAAGTGTGATAAAATATCTTTAAATGTTATAATCACGAAAATAGTATTTTGAAAAAAAGTGGGTGAGTAAAATGGATTTGGCAACATTAATAGGTATCGTTTCCGGTGTTGTACTGGTGTTTATAGGTATCGTATCCGGTGATGCCGGAATGGCTGCATTGAAAAATTTTGGTGATTTTATATCAGTGGTTATTACGATAGGAGGTTCTCTTTCGAGTTTGCTGACATCGTTTACAGTGAAAGAGTTTGTAAACGGATTTAAAGGAATTACACTTGCATTTAAGTCTCCATCCATAGATATAGAAGCGACGATTAAGAAAATTATAGATTTGTCTAATGTGGCGAGAAAAGAAGGCTTGCTTGCATTGGAAGAAGCGGCTCAGGAGATTGATGATGCATTTATGAAGAAAGGAATTCTTCTGATTGTAGACGGAACTGATCCGGAATTGATCAAAGGTATTATGGAAACTGAACTGAATTGTATGGAGGACCGCCATAGAAAAACAGCGGGATTCTGGGATACATGGGCGGCATTAGGACCTGCATGGGGTATGATTGGTACTTTGATTGGTCTGGTTAACATGTTAAAGACTTTGGATGATGCATCTACAATTGGACCAAATATGGCGGTAGCATTGCTTACAACTTTATATGGCTCGTTGATTGCCAATTGGCTGGCAACGCCTGTTGCAAATAAATTGAGAGTAAATAACGAACAGGAAGTTGCTCTTCGATCTATTATGATAGAAGGACTTCTCTCTATTCAGGCGGGTGAAAATCCAAGAGTAATAGAAGAAAAATTAAAATCCTTCCTGTCACCTGCAGCAAGAGAAAATATGAATGAACAGAACGAAGGCGGTGAATAATCATGGCCAGAATGAGAAAAGAGGAAGGTGGCAGTAAAGGCTCGCCAGCATGGATGTCGACGTTCAGTGATTTGATGAATTTATTACTGTGCTTTTTCGTATTGCTTTTTTCAATGTCCACAGTGGATCAGGAGAAATTTGAGGAGGTTGTTGCATCACTGCAGACCAATTTCAGCATTTTTGATGGCGGAGGTTCATCCTTTACGGATGGAGTGCTTATTTCAAGTGGCGTCAGCCAGCTTACGGAATTAAATGATTTCTATGAGAGTATGGGACAGAGTCAGGATGCCATGAATCAGCAGATTGCGGAAAATGAGCAAGAGTACGAAGAAAAAAAAGAGCAGGAAATGCTTGAAGCTTCCGAAAAAATGGGAGAAGAGATTAGCGCAGAGCTGAAAGCACAGGGCCTTAATAATGGAGAAGTAGATATTCAGATTGAAGCTCAATATGTCATGCTTACGTTGAATGGTTCGGTACTTTTCGATTCGGGTAGTGCAGTAATCAGAGACGAGTCTTTGGATTTTGTCAGCAAGATAGGCGATATTTTAAAAAAATATGATAAATATGATATTCAGATTATTGGACATACAGATACTGTTCCACAGTCTTCGAGTAATGTGAAATATTCCGATAACATGGAATTATCACAGGGAAGAGCTTATGCATTATATCAATATTTAAAAGATAACAAAGACATGGATGTAACGACAATGGGATGTATGGGACGCGGCGAGACTGCACCGATAGCATCTAACGATACGCCGGAAGGAAGAGCCCGAAACCGAAGGGTAGAGGTAAAAATCTTCAATGAATACAGCTCTTCCGGTGTGCTGAATTAATATCACTTATATTCTATGATTTGACATGGAGGTAAGAGTTTGAAATGAAAAAAAGTATATTTAATATTATTTTACTTGTTTTATTAGTGACAAATCTGGTTTTAACAGCTATAATAGTATTTGCTGTAGTTCCTTCAGTGATGAGTTCTAATGAAATGGTGAAGAAAGTTGCACAGGCAATTGATCTGGAAAAAGAAGGTCAGGCGCAACATACAGAGGACGACCAGATTAGTATCGATAATACCGATATTTTCACTTTTGCAGATAAGTTCACAGTAGAACTGAATCCGGGCGATGATGGAAAAAGTCATGTGGCAGTATTTAAGCTTACGCTTACGCTGAATAAGAAAAATGAGGATTACAGTAAATACAAGGGAAAACTCTCAAGCTATGAAGAACTTATGAGAACTAAGGTATCAAGCATTGTGAGCAAGTACAATGAAACAGAAGTAATCAACAATAAGGATGAAATTCTTGAAGAAATTAAAGAAGCACTTCGAGAAATGTATAACAATTCCACATTTATTTACAGCGTTGGATTTGGAGATTTCATGACACAATAAGGTGTGGATGGAGGTGAGCTTTTCGTGAGCGAAATATTATCGCAGGATGAGATAGACAAATTGCTCAGTGCGTATAGCGCGGGAGATTTGGATGCAGATGATTATAAAGATGAAGAGGCCATTGAAGTTAAGGTATATGATTTTAAGCGCCCTTCAAAATTCTCAAAAGAGCATCTGAGAACTCTCGAAAGCATATTTGAACATTACGGAAGATTGTTGTATACAAATCTTCCGGCATATTTTAGAAAAAGTGTACAAGTGGATGTATTAAATGCGGAAGCGGTTACATATTCAGAATTTTCAAATTCTTTGTCTAATCCGGTGCTGTTGAGCATTGTAAACTTTTCTCCGCTGCCGGGAAATATTGTCATTGAACTGGCAACCAATCTTGGCTTTTGCATGGTTGACAGATTACTTGGCGGTGAAGGTGTCGCACTGGAAAAAAAGAGAGAATTTTCTGAGATAGAGCTGACAATTATAGAAAGAATTATGAATGTCTGCGTAGATCTTTTGAGGGATCCTTGGAAAAATGTTGCAAATGTAGAACCGAGATTGGAAAGGATTGAGACGAATCCTCAGTTTGCACAGATAATATCGCCACAGGAAATGACAGCCATTGTTACAATCAATTTAAAGATTGGCGATGTAGAAGGATTAATGAATATTTGTCTTCCTTATGCAACACTGGAAGATGTAATAGATAAGCTGAATATCAAGTATTGGTATTCAACAATGCAAAATAAAGAAGATGGTACATATGAGACTGTGATTGAATCGCTGATTTCAAAGGCTGAGATTCCTGTCAAGGCACTGTTAGGACACAGCTCCATGTCTGTGGCAGAATTTGTAAATCTTCAGCCGGGCGATTTGATTAAGCTCGATGCCAATATAGAAAATGAATTGGAAATATATGTTGGTAATATTAAGAAATTTATGGCTTTGCCAGGTTCATCAAACCAACAATATGCAGTAAGAATAACATCTGTTATTAGGGAGGAATAGAAAATGGACGGAATGCTTTCACAGGAAGAGATAAATGCATTGCTCAACGGTATGGATGCCGGAGACAGCTCTTCAGAAACAAGTTCATCAGAAAATGTGACAACAGCAGCAATTGAAGAAGAACTTTCTCCAATGGAAAGAGATACCATGGGAGAAATCTCCAACATTAGCATGGGAACAGCTGCTACTACAATGTCTTCCCTGGTGAATCAGAAAGTGGATATTACCACACCGAAATTGGAATTGTCCAATTGGGATAAGCTGATTGGAAATTATGACAGACCATGTGTCTTTATTCAGATATCTTATAAAGAAGGTATCCATGGAAATAATGTTCTTATTTTGAAGGACACAGATGTAAAAATTATCGCAGACCTTATGATGGGAGGCGATGGTACTAACATTGATGGAGAAATCAGTGAATTACATCTGAGTGCCATATGTGAAGCAATGAATCAGATGATGGGATCATCATCCACATCAATGTCTTCCATGCTGGGCATAAAGATAGATATTAGTCCACCGGTTGCTAATATTGTGGATTTAAATGATGTTTTAAGCGAGACAGATCTTCCGGAATTCCTTCAGGGAAATTTTGTCGAGATATCATTTAAAATGACGATTGGCGATCTGGTCGACAGTGAGATTATGCAATTGTACCCTGTAGAGTTTTGTAAAGCTCTTTGTAATAAATTTGGTGTTGGTTCTGATCCGGTTGAAGAATTGAATTCAGAATCTTTGGCAACGGCAGAGCCGGTTATTTCAGCAGAACCGGTTCAGACGGCAGCAACAGCACAGACAACGGAACAGCAGCCGATGTCTGATATGAATGTAAACTACAGTATGCCGCAGGCACAGGGGATGCCAATGCAGGGAACACCGATGATGCAGGGGATGCCAATGCAAGGAATGCCGATGATGCAGGGAATGCCAATGCAAGGAATGCCAATGCAAGGAATGCCAATGCAGGGATCTCCGATGCAGAATATTAATGTTCAGCAGGCACAGTTTCAAACATTTTCGCCTGATATACTGGAAGTTAACCAAAAAGAGAATATTAATTTGATTATGGATGTTCCTCTTGAGGTGACTGTAGAATTAGGCAGAACAAAAAAGTCTATCCAGGATATTCTTGAGTTTTCGCCGGGAACCATTATTGAACTGAATAAAATTGCAGGTGAACCGATTGATGTACTTGTAAATGGAAAGTATGTGGCTAAAGGTGAGGTTGTAGTTATTGAGGAAAGTTTTGGTGTTCGTGTGACTGAGATAATACGATAGATTCTTGAAAACAATGAACTATATACGTTGAATAGGAGAGAAATTATATGGCAAAGAATATTTTAATTTGTGACGATGCTGCGTTCATGAGAATGATGATAAAAGATATTTTAACAAAAAATGGTTATAATATCGCAGGTGAAGCAGAAAACGGTAAGATGGCAGTTGAAAAATATGCGGAAACAAAACCGGATTTGGTAATGATGGATATTACAATGCCAGAGATGGATGGAATACAGGCATTGAAGAAAATTAAGGAGTCAGATCCGGGAGCAACTGTTATCATGTGTTCAGCAATGGGACAGCAGGCAATGGTTATTGAATCAATTCAGTCAGGAGCAAAAGATTTTATTGTAAAACCATTCCAGGCGGATCGTGTTCTTGAAGCAGTTAAGAAAGCAGTAGGCTGATAATGAGTAGTATATTAGCAGTTGGTCTGGAAAGTTTTTTCAGATTGCTTGTGGCACTGGTCATGTTTCTTTTCGTTATTGTAGCATGCTATATGACGACTGTCTGGATTGCGAATTTTCAAAAAGGAAAGATAGGAAAAGGAAACATTGAAGTGATTGAAATGCACCGGATAACCAATAATAAATATATGGAGATTGTCCGGATTGGCAAAAAATATTATGTTCTGTCTGTCACCAGGGATAGAGTGAAAAAAATAGATGTTATTGACGAACAGGACATTCAGTTACCGGGTTCTACGCCTGCTAATGCAAATGAAAATTTTAGTCAGATATTTGAAAAGATAAAAAACTTAGGACATCAGCAGGATAAAAAATAGGTACTGAAAATGAAAAAGAAAATAATTAAAATTATTTTGGTATTGTTTTTAGCCTTTAGCTTCTCTATTCCGTCTGTTGGGAATGTATATGCAACAGCTATTGATGATACTCAGACAGAAGATAAGGATTCTCTTTTTGGAATAGATATATCTACCAGTGGAGAAACGGGAGGAATCAGCGGAGCATTGCAGATTGTCATTGTTCTTACGATTTTAGCCTTATGTCCATCGATTCTGATTATGTTGACTTCTTTTACCAGAATCCTTATTGTTATGCATTTTACAAGAGCAGCATTAAATACCCAGTCAGCACCGCCGAATCAGATATTGATTGGTATTTCGCTATTTCTGACGATATTTATTATGTCGCCGGTATTTAATCAGATTTATGAAAATGCATACGTTCCTCTGAGTAACAATGAAATTACTCAGGAGGAGGCACTTCAGGAAGCTATTACGCCTTTAAGAAACTTTATGTTAAAAAATATCAGTGATAAAGCTGATCTGGATAAAATGTGTGAAATAGCAGGAATTACAGAAGTGGAAAGCACAGATAATATACCGCTTTATGTTATCATACCGGCATTCATATTGAATGAATTGAAGATAGCATTTTGGATAGGATTTCTGATATACATACCATTTATTGTAATTGATATGGTGGTATCGTCAACACTTATGTCTATGGGTATGATGATGCTTCCGCCAACAACGATTTCCATGCCATTTAAAATATTATTATTCGTATTAGCGGATGGCTGGAACCTGATTATAGTAAATTTACTGGAAACAATTAAAGTGTAAATAGAGGAGGTAGTTATTATGACAGTAGAGGCAGTAATGAACATAGCCAGTGATGCGTTATGGACAATTATAATAACATCAGCTCCTCTATTACTTTTATCAATGATTGTAGGATTGATTATCAGTATTTTTCAGACAGTTACTTCGATACAGGAGCAGACACTGACATTTGTGCCAAAAATACTGACCATATTTATTTCATTATTAATTTTTGGATCTTTTATATTAAATACAATTGTCGGCTTTATGGAACGACTTTGGAGTAGCTTTGGAGAGTATATCTAGTGTTAGAAATTACTTTTTCTCAATATGAGTTAGAAACATTTTTTTTAATATTGGTAAGAATCACATCGTTTATCTATATTGCTCCTTTTTTTGGACAGAGAAATACGCCACAAAGAATTAAGCTTGGCTTATCATTGTTTCTGTCCTTTCTTATTTATACAATACTGCCGGCACAAAATCTCAGTTATGACAGTACGATGGATTATGCCGTATTGATTTTAAAAGAAGCAATCACTGGGACTTTGATAGGATTCGCTGCATATTTGTGCAGTACAATTATTTTATTTGCAGGTCATATCATAGACATGGAAATTGGATTTTCGATGGCAACCATCTTTGATCCACAGACCGGAGCTCAGGTTACCATTTCCGGACAATTTTATCGTTACATTTTTCTGATGATGTTTATTGTATCAGGAATGCACTGGTATCTTCTGTCTGCAATTGTAGATTCTTTTACGGTAATTCCATTGACACAGATAAATGTGCATGCATCTTTGGTCACCACAATGATTGATTTTATGGGAGATTATTTCCTGATAGGTTTTCGAATCGCATTGCCTGTGTTTGCATCCAGCCTGATTGTGAACATCTTGCTGGGTATTATGACAAAAATAGCACCACAGATACATATGTTTTCCATAGGAATGCAGTTAAAGATTATAGCAGGTATGTTGATTATGTTTATGACCATCACTGCCATACCAAATATCACATCCTTTGTGTTTGATGAGATGAAGGAAATGGTAGTACTGGTAGTAAGATATATTTCGCCATGATAAAAGCCGGAAGTAGGAAAGAGAAAAGATGTTAAAGTATAATCTGCAGTTGTTTGCAAAAGACGGACCGGGAGGAGAGAAGACGGAGCCTGCCTCCCAAAAAAAACTGGATGATGCACGAAAAGAAGGAAATGTAGCTAAGAGTAAAGAGATTGTTAATGCAGTAGGGTTGATTTCGTCATTTTACTTTTTAAAATTCATGATAGGAAATATTGGCAACAGTATTATGGAATTATACAAAGTTGTATATGAAAGGATTCCTACTTATGCATCAAATGCAAATGAGATAACAATTAATTCCACAGCGACTATTCTGGGGGAAGTTTTTAAACAGCTTCTTATGATTATTCTGCCATTTCTTGCTTTTGGATTTATTATTGCTTTTTTGATGGATTGTGTGCAGATAAAATGGATGGTAACATCGAAGCCTCTGAAACCGAAATTCAGTAAAATTAATCCAATCAAAGGAGTAAAGAGAATTTTCTCCAAACAATCCCTGATTAATCTTTTGAAATCTTTGGGAATTGTGGTTATCTGTGTGGCAGTTGTTCTGAGTGAACTGAGTGCACTCATCGATATGATTTTTAATCTGTATAGTATTTCAATAGAAGACGCGATTTTGGCTGTAGGCAATAGTGTGTTTAATATTGCAATTAAAATCAGCATTATTTATCTGATTATCGGAATTGTGGATTTTGCATTTCAGAAATGGAAATTCAAAGAAGATATGAAGATGACAAAGCAGGAAGTGAAAGATGAGTACAAGAATCAGGAAGGTGATCCGAAAGTTAAATCCCAACAGAAAGCAAGAATTCGTCAGGCATCCCAGAGGAGAATGATGCAGCAGTTGCCTAAGGCTGATGTGGTAATCACCAATCCGACTCATTTTGCTGTGGCATTGATGTATGACACAAATGTTGCAAGTGCCCCGTTGGTAATCGCAAAGGGTGAAGATTATCTTGCACAGAGGATTAAGGAAAAAGCAAAAGAAAATAAAATTGAAATTGTAGAAAACAAGCCTTTGGCCAGAGCACTTTATCAGAGTACAGACATTGGCGATGAAGTGCCACAGGAATTGTATCAGGCAGTTGCAGAAGTGCTTGCATATGTGTATAATTTAAAAAATAAGACAGTAACAAAAGATTAACAGATAAGGAAAGGAGAAAAAAATGAAGAAAGCAGATCTTGGTATTGGATTATATGTATTATCAGCCATTATATTCCTTATTGTTCCTATGCCAAGTTTTCTTTTGGATATTTTGTTTGCAATTAATATTTCGGTGGCTTTAATCATTTTGTTTAATACCATATATGCGACTGAAGTATTAGATATGTCTTCCTTTCCATCAGTGCTTTTGTTAACAACCATATTTCGAATTGCATTGAATGCTTCTTCTACCAGGCTGATTCTGACTACAGGAAATCCAGGTAAGGTAGTTATTACCTTCGGTGAATTTGTAGGACAGGATGACCCTGTGGTGGGTGTCGTAATATTTATTATTATATTGATTGTTCAGTTTATGGTTATTAACAAAGGTTCTGAAAGAGTTGCAGAAGTAACGGCAAGATTTACTCTGGATGCTATGCCGGGTAAGCAGATGGCTATTGATGCCGATTTAAATACAGGAGCCATTAATGACGCACAGGCAAAAGAAAGACGTGAGAAAATACAAGAAGAATCTTCTTTCTTCGGTTCTATGGATGGTGCCGTAAAGTATGTAAAAGGAGATGCTACGGCAGGTCTGATTATTACTTTTGTAAACGCGATTGGCGGTATTATTATGGGAATGACAAGAGAAGGTCTCCCTGTTATGGAAGCACTGAACAAATATGTGGTCATTACCATCGGTGATGGTCTGGTAAGTGCAATTCCTTCTGTTCTGATATCTCTGGCCACAGGTATTCTTGTGACGAAGGCAGCCAAAGAAGATGAGGATATGGCTGGGATGGTATTTTCTCAGTTATTCCACAATATGAAGGTTTTAACTATCGTAGGCGGTGTGTTGATTTTCCTTGGTATTGTCACACCACTTCCGGTATATGTGTTTGTTCCATTGGGAATTCTTTTTATCATTATTGGAAGAAATCAGGCACAGAAACTGGCAGTCCAGGGGATAGAGGAAGAAGCATCTACCGCGGAAGCTGATGCAGAAGAAATCCGGCGTCCGGAAAATGTTACAGCACTTTTGCAGGTGGATCCGATTGAGCTGGAATTTGGATATGGTATTATACCATTAGCTGATGTCAGTCAGGGTGGAGATTTGCTTGATCGAGTAGTCATGATCCGAAGGCAGATTGCACTGGAGCTCGGAACAGTTGTGCCTATCATACGTTTGAGAGATAATATTCAGTTAAATCCAAATCAGTATATTATTAAAATTAAAGGAATTCAGGTCAGCGAAGGCGAGATATTATTTGATCATTATATGGCCATGAATCCTGGAATCGTAGAAGAGGAAATATCAGGTATTCCGACGTTTGAACCATCGTTCCATCTTCCGGCTATATGGATTACAGAGGGACAGAGAGAACGGGCAGAAACATTAGGATATACCGTTGTTGATCCACCTTCAATCATAGCAACTCATCTGACCGAAATAATCAGAACCCATATTGATGAGCTGCTTACAAGACAGGATGTACAGAACCTGATCGATAATATGAAAGACAATAACAGTACATTAATAGATGAACTGATACCAAAATTATTAAATATTGGTGAGATACAGAAGGTATTGCAGAATCTTTTGAGAGAAGGTATTTCAATCAGAGATTTGCTTACCATACTTGAGACGCTTGCAGATCATGCAACGGTAACGAGGGATACGGATGTATTGACAGAATATGCGAGACAAAGTCTTAAGAGAGCTATATCAAGCAAGTATTTCCCGCCAAACGAGGTAACTTCTGTAGTTACCCTTGATCCGGCTGTAGAACAGGATATTATGGCTTCTGTGAAACAGACAGAGCAGGGCACTTACATTTCCCTGGATCCGGAGAAGTCCCAGAAGGTTATTAAATCTACTGAGGAAGAAGTGAAAAAGTTAGAGAATATGGGTAAAAATCCGATTGTTATAACATCTCCTATTGTAAGAATGTATTATAAACGGCTTACACAGGATTATTTGAAAGACTTAATTGTGGTTTCATATAATGAAATTGAATCGAATGTTGAATTACAATCAGTTGGGATGGTGAGTGTTTAAATGGTAATCAAGAAATTTCATGCGCCGACAGAAGCGGAGGCGGTTTTAAAAGCAAAAGAAGAAATGGGAAGTTCTGCAGTTGTTCTGAATGTGAAAACAGTGAAACACAGAGGAATAGCCAAGTTATTTAAAAAAGATTATGTGGAAATTACGGCTGCTTTGGAAGAAAAAATTTATGTGACAGGAGATATTCCACAAAAGACTATAGATGAAGCTGCCAGAAAAAACGAAGATATGAACCATGAGGATGTTCAAAGAACAAGTGCAATTGAAGAAAAATTAAATAATCTTCAGTCACTGTTAGAGAATAAGATGAAGGAAGATATTGATAATCTGCGGGAGGAGGAGAAGGAAGAAGAGGATGAAAAGATAAAATTCCTTAAGTTAATTTACCATCAGCTAATTGAAAATGAAGTTGATGAAAAATATGCCAACCAGATTATTGCCGAGATTCAGAATTCTATAAAAAAAGATACAAATGTAGATACGATACTTGCCTCAGTGTATCAAAAAATTATTCTTAAGCTTGGACAGCCTAAAACGATTACATTAAATGAGGGAAAACAGAAAGCGGTATTTTTCATCGGACCTACAGGTGTTGGTAAGACCACTACAATTGCTAAAATCGCTGCACACTTTAAATTAGAGAAAAATGTTAAAGTCGCATTGATTACAGCAGATACATATCGTATAGCAGCAGTTGAGCAGTTAAAGACATATGCAAATATTATCGATATTCCGCTAAAAGTAGTCTATACCCTGGAGGAATTCAATCAGTCAGTCAAAGAATATGCAGATTATGATCTCATTCTGATAGACACTGCGGGCCGGTCACATAAAAATGACGAGCAGTGTGAGGAATTGTATCATCTTTTGGAGGATTGCAGCCTTCCGGAAAATGTGGAAAAAGAAAATTATGTAGTACTGAGTGCAACTACGAAATATAAAGATTTATTGAGAATTATAGATGTATTTGGCCGGGTAAAAGATTACAGTATTATTTTTACAAAGATTGATGAGACAATGTGTCTTGGGAATATATTAAATATAAGATTGTATTCCGGTGCAGCCCTGTCCTATATTGCTGACGGTCAGTCAGTGCCGGATGATATCAGCACAATAGATCCACAGATGATTGCAAAAAATGTGATGGCTCAAAACAAAAAATAAAAAGGAACCGGATATAGATATTAGATGAAAGGTTTGGTATGGAATGGATCAGGCGGAACGTTTAAGAAATCTCGTAAAACAAAATAATGTAAATACCTTAGAAGAAAATCAGGCGGACCAGGTGGTACAGGAAGTACAGACAAAGCCCGCTGAACATAAGAAAGCACAGGTAATTACGGTTACCAGCGGAAAAGGTGGCGTAGGAAAATCAAGCGTATCTATTAATTTGGCAATCCAGTTGCAGAAACGTGGTAAAAATGTAATTATTTTTGATGCAGATTTTGGGTTGGCAAATATTGAAGTTATGTTTGGTGCAGTTCCCCAGTACAATCTCTCAGATGTAATCTTCCGGGGCAAGGATATAAGAGAAGTTATTGTGAAAGGACCATTGGAAATCGGATTTATTTCCGGTGGGTCCGGAATTAACGGATTAGGAAATATGAACCGGGAGCAGGTACTTTATCTTGTAGAAACCTTAAAGAAACTTGAGACGATGGCAGACGTCATTATTATTGATACAGGAGCCGGAATATCTGACAGTGTGATAGAATTTGTTCTTTCCAGTGCAGAAGTTTTGCTGGTTACAACACCGGAGCCTACTTCAATTACTGATTCCTATGCTTTACTAAAGACATTGAATGCCAGAGCAGGAGATGATCTGGATGATATGCATGTGAAGCTGATTGCCAACAGGGTATCAGGAGAAGAAGAAGCAAAAAATCTTTATAACAAATTAAATGTTGTGGTGAATAAATTTTTGAAGCTTAAGCTTGAGTATCTGGGAATGGTACCGTGGGATACAAATATGTCAAAGTCGGTTATGCAGCAGAAGCCTATATCCATAGCATATCCAAATTCAGAAGGAGCAAAGGCCATTAGCCGGGTTGCAGAAAGAATTCTGGGTATTCAGGAGCAGAGAGAAGAGAAAGAGGAGAAGAAAAAAGGTATTGCAGCAGCCATCATGAAAATGTTAAAAAATAAGAAAAATTAGGGGAGGTCCGCTTCGTATGATTAAAAAAATTATTTCAGAAGGTAATAAAGTAGAACTGAAACGTCTTGCATCCATTTCCCAGCTTAACAGAGAAAATGGGACCGGAGAAGTAAAAACATATTATAGTCTTGTATCAGAAATCATTGACGAAGACAGATTAAAGATTACCATGCCATTAGAGGGAGGGAGAGTTGTACCTCTTCCTGTAAATGGACGATATAGTGCCAGTTTTTATACGGAGAATGGGCTTTATCAGGCAAGGCTGATTATCGTGGACAGATATAAAGAAGATAATATTTATATGCTGGTAGTAGAATTAACCTCTGATCTGGTGAAATTTCAGCGAAGACAGTATTATCGTCTTGGATGTACTCTGGATATTAAATATAAAAAGATAGAGGATGAAGAACAGGAATTTTACGAAGACCAGACAAGTGAAGAGTATGAGAATTTAGAGGATTTTATGGAAGGTACGGCAGTAGATATAAGTGGCGGCGGAATGCGCTTCGTATCAAATGAACTGCTGGAGAGTGATTCTAATATTTATGTGGTAGTTGATATTCAATATGATAATGTCTGCAAAAGATATGGGTTGAATGCCAAAGTCATAAAATCAACCCCATTGGAAAGACGCAGCGATAAATTCGAACACAGAGTAGAATATTGCAATATCGATGGCAAAGTGAGAGAATCGTTAATCAGATATATTTTTGACGAGGAACGTCGTCAAAGAAAAAAAGAATCGGATAATAAATAAATAGAAAATAAAATGCCGTTAATCCGGTGTGTGGACATAAAGAGGTGGTTGGATGAAAAATATTTTGATTGTAGATGACTCTGCACTTATGAGAAGACTAATATCTGATATAATACGATCAGATAATCGATTTGCAGTGAAAGATTTGGCGACAAATGGTTTGGAAGCCTTAGATTTAATTATTAAAAACTATAGAGTCTATGATGCCGTTATATTGGATATTAATATGCCGAAGATGAATGGTCTTGAATTATTAGAGCAGCTTCAGAAACATAGAATCCGTATATGTGTTGTTATGGTAAGCACTCTTACAAAAGAGGGTGCGAAAGAAACAATTATGGCATTGGAGCGGGGAGCTTTTGATTTTGTCACAAAGCCCGAAAATTATTTGGAAGCCCGAAATGAAACATTTAAAAATCGTTTATTAGAAACTATGTGTCTGGCAACAAGACTTCCATATCATGTTTCTTCTGCTGAAAACAGGAAGGTTTCTGTTGATAAAGTGGAAACCACTAAGACGGAAAACTCCGGTTTGGAAACAAAAAAGGAAAACAAAATTCATGTCAGACCACCTAGAAATGTTTCTTTTGCGCCGCATCAGCGACTTACCGGAAGCAAGGAAGGAAAGAAAAAACTGATAGCTTTGGCATGCTCCACAGGAGGCCCGAAGTCATTACAGTCAGTTGTTCCTAAACTGCCAAAGGATATTGATGCACCGATGCTGCTTGTACAGCATATGCCAAAGGGATTTACTAATTCTCTGGCCATGAGACTAAATGAAATGAGTCAGGTACAGGTCAAAGAAGCTGCTGATGGTGATATCCTGAAAAAAGGCTGGGTGTATATTGCACCTGGTGGAAAACAGATGCGGGTAAAAAAAGAAGGTTCAAATTATAAAATTGTAACTACAGACGAGCCGGAAAGAGATGGCCTGAGGCCTTGTGCTAATATTATGTATGAATCACTGGCAGGTTCGGATTTTGATGAGATTACATGTGTTGTATTAACCGGCATGGGAGCCGATGGAACTATGGGCATTGGCGCCCTGAGCGAAAAAAATAAGATTTATGTTATCTCACAGGATGAAGCCAGCAGTGTTGTATATGGTATGCCAAAAGCCGTCGCAGAGGCAAAATTATCAGATGAAGTACAGCCATTAGACAAAATCGCAGAGGCTGTCATAAAGAACGTGGGGGTGCAAAACCATGGACGTTAGTCAGTATTTGGAAATTTTTATCGATGAAACAAAGGAACACTTACAAGATTTGAGCCAGCATCTTATGATACTGGAGGAAGAACCGGAAAATGCAGATACAATCAATGAAATATTCCGTGCAGCACATTCTTTAAAAGGAATGGCAGGAACAATGGGATATAAGCGCATGCAGCATTTAACCCATATGATGGAGAATGTATTTTCGGAAATCAGAAATGGAAAGGTAGCAGTTAATTCAGAGCTTGTAGATATCCTTTTTGATTGTCTGGATGCATTAGAGGCATACCTGGACAATATTCAACAGACATCCGATGAAGGAACAGAAGATAATGAAGCCATTATTGGAAGATTAAATTCTTTCCTGGATGACGGAAATAAGGAAAAAGAGGAAAAGGCAAAGCCGGCTGCCCCTGAAAAAAAGAATGAGGAAAAAGAAAAGACACAGGAATGGCAGCTGAAATTTGAAGAATTTGAAGTGAATGCCATTAAAGAAGCTTTGGATAAGCAACTGAATGTATATAAAATCGATGTATTAGTAGACGAAAATTGTATATTAAAAGCAGCAAGAGCATTTCTGGTATTTAAAGCCATTGAAGAAAATGGTGAGATTATCAAATCAGACCCATCGGCACAGGATATCGAAGATGAAAAGTTTGATTTAGAATTTTGTGTCATCTGTATTTCTTCGGATAGTTTGGAAGCAGTAGTGAAATCCGTGGAAAATGTATCCGAAATTAAGAGTGTAAAAGGTGAGGTCATTACAGAAGTACCTGTAATTGAGAATACAGCCTTTGATGATGAAAAAGATGAGACAGAATCAACTGTTGAGAAACAGGAGGATAAACATAAAAAAGAAGTTACTGCTCCTGCAGCGAAAACTACAGCACCGGCCAAGACAGAGCAGAATAAGACAGCACCGGCAAAAACAAGCGGAAAGCCTGTAGTGAGCCGTTCGGTAAGAGTGGATATCGAGAAGCTGGACGTGCTTATGAATCTTGTCAGTGAGCTGATTATTGCAAAGAACGGCCTTGTATCAGTAAGCAATAACAATGAAGGTACGAAAGCTCAGGGATTTAATGAGCAGATCGAATACCTGGAAAGAGTTACAACAAATCTTCATGAGTCAGTCATGAAAGTGAGAATGATGCCGATTGAGACGGTAACACAGAAATATCCAAAGATGATTCGTGATTTATCTAAAAAATTAGATAAACAGATGAAGCTTTATATTACAGGTGAGGATACAGAACTTGATCGTACCGTTATCGATGAAATCGGTGATCCATTGATGCATTTGCTTAGAAATTCTGCGGATCATGGTCTCGAAAGTGCAGAAGTGAGAAAAGAGAGAGGAAAAGATCCGGTAGGTAACATCTATCTTAATGCATTCCAGGATGGAAACAGTGTAGTTATTGAAGTAAAAGATGATGGTAATGGTATCGATGTAGAGAAGGTAAGAGATAAGGCGATTGAAAAGGGTACGATTACACCTGAACAGGCTGAAGTCATGACGGATAAAGATATCATTGATCTCTTATTCAGACCAAGTTTCTCTACAGCGAAGGTCGTATCTGATGTATCAGGACGAGGTGTAGGTCTTGATGTAGTTAAGACAAAGATAGAGGCTCTCAGTGGTGATATAGAAGTAAAGACGAAGCTGGGAGAGGGAAGCTGCTTTAGTATACGACTTCCACTTACACTTGCAATTATCCAGGCTCTTATGGTAGAACTTGGAAACGAGAAGTATGCTATTTCTCTGGAAACGATTCAGACCATAGAAGATATTTCTATAGACGATATCAAATATGTACAGTCGAAAGAAGTAATCAGTCTCAGAGGCAGTGTGATTCCGATTATCAGACTTGACAGTATTCTTGATATTGAACCAGTGAAAAAAGAAGATGAAGAAGACAATAATCTGACCGTTGTTATTATCAATAAAGGTGAAAAACAGGCGGGACTTGTTGTTGACCGATTGATTGGACAACAGGAAATTGTAATTAAATCACTTGGCAAGTACCTGAGTAACGGCAGCAAGATTATCGGTGGAGCTACTATTCTTGGTGATGGTGAAGTGGCATTGATTCTTGATGTAAATACTTTAGTATAGTGGAGGTGCTGTTATGGACGAGAATAAAACAGAAACATTATTAAACCAGTATATTGTTGTTAATCTTGGTATTGAACAATATGGAATAGATATCAGATATGTTGACAATATTGTAAGAATGCAGAAAATCACAAGAGTGCCAAAGGTACAGAAATTCTTTAAGGGTGTTATTAATCTTCGTGGAGAGATTATTCCGGTCATGAGTATCAGAGCCAGATTTAACCTTGAAGATGATGTATATACAGATAAGACCCGTATCATCATTATTAAGCCGGACCAGCAGGAAAAAATCGGTATTTTAGTCGATTCTGTTAAAGAAGTCGTTTCTCTGGAAGAAGATAATATCGAAAAAATACATAATGATGGAAATGACGAAATGAATAAATATATTTCGATGGTTGGAAAGAGTCAGGATGGATTAATTACTTTGATGAACATTAACGGAATTGTGGAAATTTAAATTATAAACATTGTAATAACTGAAAGGGCAGTCAATTCAGGTGAATTGACTGCAATGTGTAAGGGGTATTCCAAATGGCAAAAATAACTTTGGACGGATTAAATTCTGTTCAGTATGATGTATTAAAAGAAATAGGAAATATCGGTGCAGGCAATGCAACAACTGCATTGTCCAAGATGATTAATACGAAAATCGATATGAAAGTACCTAAAGTGAATCTGATGGGATTTACGGAAATTACATCTTTGATTGGTAATGAGGAGGAACCTATGGTTGGGATTCTGCTGACATTATCTGAGGATGTAGATGGAATGATGTTATTCATGCTTGATTTGGCATCAGCGAAAAAATTAGTAAATATGTTGCTTACAAACATGGGAGCTTTAACATTAAATGAAGATGATGATTTTGACGAGATGCATTTTTCTGCTTTGAATGAAATCGGAAATATTATTACGGGTGCATACTTGTCTGCATTGTCTGATCTGACCCATTTAAACATAGTAACAAGTGTTCCGCATTTGCAAGTAGATATGGCAGGTGCAATACTGAGTATTCCAGCAATTGAATTTGGAAGAATAGGAGATAAGGTATTATTTATTGAAACTACATTCAATGAGGAATCAGATATGAATGGCTATTTTATTTTGATTCCTGAATTGGAATCATATGATGTAATATTGGGATCCTTGGGAATTCAATAGCAGAAAGAGATTATTGGGATAATGATATGGGCGAAATAATCAAAGTTGGAATGGCAGATTTAAAGGTATGTGCATATCCGGATAGTCTTACAACGCTGGGATTAGGCTCTTGCGTCGGAATTGCGTTGTATGATAGTGTGACGAAAATAACGGGGTTGGCACATATCATGCTGCCTGATAGTACGAAAATAACGAGAAATGAAAATATTGCGAAGTTCGCCGATACGGGAATTGAGGAAACTGTACGGTTAATGTTGGCGAAAGGTGCGAATAAAAAGCGCATTGTAGCAAAGATTGCGGGCGGAGCCGATATGTTTAATATGGGCAGGTCTGCGCAGACATCATTTCGTGTGGGGGAAAGTAATGTTCAGGCCGTTAAGGCAAAGTTAAAAGAACTTGATATTCCTATCCTGGCGGAAGATGTTGGTCTGAATTATGGCCGGACTGTGATTATAAAATCAGAAGATGGCGGTTTTATTATTAAATCCGTGGGGAAACCCATCAAAGAAATTTAGAAGAGGCTTGAAGTAAGTGAAAAGAACAAAATATATTCCTGCAATTGTCACATTAATAGGGTGTCTTTCTGCCACAATTATTACGTTGTTGAACAGATATAGTGCATTGCAGTCGATGATTATTATATTAGTGGTTCTTGTTGTTTTTTATGTGGCAGGTCAGATAATCAGAGTGCTTGTCGATAAGTATCTGGTGCTGGAAAAAGATGCCCTCAATGAAGAATCGTTAATGGAAGAAGATGCGGAAGGGGAAACTTCAGACAATAAAACGGAAAATGAGGAAGAAGCGAAGAAATCGGAAGAAAGTTAAAAAATGCGATAACCGATCAAATGTACGAAAGGTGATATTATGAATGATATCGAGAAGTCAAAATTGTGGGAAGAGTATACGGAGACGGGGAATCCACAATTAAGAGAAAAAATAATACTTGAGTATGCTTCGCTGGTGAAAATTGTAGCAGGACGCCTAAGCATGTATCTGGGGTATACGGTAGAATATGATGATTTAGTGGGATATGGGATTTTTGGTTTGATTGATGCCATAGACAAATTTGATTACAGCAAAGGGATTAAGTTTGAAACCTATGCCAGTCTGCGAATCAGAGGAGCTATACTGGATCAGATAAGGAAAATGGATTGGATTCCAAGATCACTTCGCCAGAAACAAAAAAAGATGGATGCCGCTATTTCGAAGCTGGAGACAGAGCTTGGAAGAACTGCCACAGACGAGGAAATTGCACATGAACTGGGGATTAGCCCGGATGAATATTTGAGCTGGCAGGGACAGTCTAATGTGTCGAATGTAATTTCTCTGGATGAGTTTATGGAGAATCTCGGAGAAAAAGAAGTACAGCCGTTGAAAGCAAATGCATATGACCAGCCGGAACATGTGATGGAAAAACAGGAACTGAAGAAACTTATCATGGAATCTTTGGATATACTTACGGAGAAAGAAAAGAAAGTGATTCTTTTATATTATTATGAAGAGTTGACATTAAAAGAAATCAGTAATATCTTAGAAGTCTCAGAATCCAGAATTTCACAGCTTCATACAAAGGCTTTAGGAAAAATGAAAGTTAAGTTAGGAAATGAAACGGGATATATTTTTAAAGCATAAACAATAGGAGAAGATAAATGCAGTATACAAATAGTTATTTCACACTTGATATTGAAGATAATGAGATATATATGAATTATTATCCTGCAGTTTCTGATGGGGAGAAATTAAAGATTCCTGAAGTAACAGAGATTCTTGATCGAAATAAGATTGAAAATTACGATTTAAATGTTATCAAGGAGACTTTATTGCGGGCAGAACAGCCGACAAGAGTCAGAATATGTAATCAGGGAGCTTATCAGTTTGATGAGACAATGGAGATAAAAGTTACTCCGGATGCTATGTATGCGGTAGTGAGATTTTATCCTCCAAGCAATAAAGGCAATAGAATGTCTGAATCAGAGATAAGACGGGATCTGGAATATCATAAGGTTACATATGGAATTCAGGACGATGTGATTGAGAAACATATAGCATCTCCGGAATATTTTAAAAATATTTTGGTGGCTGTAGGACAAAAGCCGGTTCAGGGAAAAGATGGTTATATCACTTATCATTTCGATACAGACAGAAAGGCGAAGCCAAGATTAAAGGATGATGGAACCGTAGATTTTCATCAGCTGGATAACATTGCACATGTGCGAAAAGGTGATATTCTGGCAGATATTACGCCGGCCATAAAGGGAGAGATGGGATATAACGTATATGGAGGCCAGCTTCCGCCGGAAAAAGTAATAAAAGTTTATTTTAAATACGGAAAAAATATCAAAATTTCAGAAGATCAGCTGCAGTTAATTTCCGATGTAGACGGTTATGCTGTGCTGGAAGGGGACAGGGTATTTGTTTCAAATCTGTATGAAATTGAGAATGATGTGGATAATTCTACCGGAGACGTAGCGTTTAACGGTTCAATTCTTGTCAGGGGCAATGTAAGGACTGGATTTAAGCTAAAAGCAGATGGCGATATAGAAGTGTATGGAGTCGTGGAAGGTGCCGAGCTGGATGCAGGGGGAGATGTGATTCTTCACCGGGGTATCCAGGGAATGAATCGATGTGTGATTCGGGCAAAGGGAAATCTGGTATGTGGATTTATTGAAAGTGCTACGATTTCCGCAGAGGGAAATATAGAAGCGGGCTCGATTTTTAACAGCAATGTTTCTGCAAAAGGTGAAATAAAAGTTTCAGGAAAGGGAGGAAGTATTATAGGCGGATATGTCAGAGCCACAAATCTCATAGAAGCCACCTCCATTGGAACAACTATGGGGTCTTCTACCGCCGTAGAAGTGGGGATAGACCCATCTATCAGAGATAGAATCAAAGAAATAGAAATCCAGATTAAAAACAAGACGGCTGAAGTTGATAAATTGGATCAGTTGTTGGCGGTATTTCGGAAAAAGCAGGAACTTGGTACTCTGGACAAAGAAAAGCAGGGGATGATTAATCAATTTACAAAAACCATAATTATGGATAAAACGGAAATCAAAACTTTGCAAAACGAGTATGAAGAAAAGATGGATTCTCTTTCTACAGATGTAAATGCAAAAATTATGGTAGTAAAGGATATTCATTCAGGAACCAAAATAACAATATCCGGAAACTTTATTATTCTTCATGACACACTCAGTCATTGTCAATTTACACTGAAAAATGGTGAAATTGTTTCTGGTATATGGTAGAATAAGGGCGAAGTAAAATCTGCATAGGTAGTTTTTGCTTCGCTCAAATGTCGGTATTTAAAATATTTTGGAGGAAATGCAATGATAAGACCAGTTGAATTTCAAGGGGTAGTGCAGAGAAATCAGGATATGGCCACGGTCAATCAAAATGAAAGCGAGAGACCATTTCTGAATCATGCAAATGCATTAGAGCAAAATAAGCGGGAAGTGGAAGTCAAAATACGAGACGTCAATCAGAAGGATGATGCGGAAAATCGAGGAAAAAAACATGATGCCAAAGAAAAAGGTTCCAATGAATATTTTGGCGATGGTGGAAGGCATAGAAAGCAGAATGGAAATGAAGAGGGTTCTGTGACGATAAAAGAGAGAAAGAGCTTTGATGTAAAGGTGTAAGGTGAAGATACATGGGTACGATGGAAATATGTTTGATTTTGACAGGAATTGTAATTTTTGCTGCCAGTTTTTTTGTGAAAGAGAAAAAAAGCGATAAGATCAATATAGAGGAAAGCCAGCAGGATATGAGAAATATGGCTCAGGATATAATAAAAGAAGAGATTCAAAACCGTCTTGACCAGATATCAGATGATGTCCTTGAAAATACAGAAGCTAAATTAGATAAGCTGGCGAATCAGAAGATTATGGCGGTGGGAAATTATTCCGAAGATGTATTAAAGAATATTGAAAATAACCATAATGAAGTAATGTTTTTATATAATATGCTGAATGATAAGGAAGCAACCCTGAAAAATACAGTGAGGGATATTGAGGCTGTAAAAGTAAGTGTAAAGAAAATGTCAGAGGAAACAAAGACAGATAAAAAACCAGATGTGGCGGAAGAAAAAGTAAAGACTGTGGAGAAGAAAGAGATTGAGCCAGGTGTTCAGGAAAAACCACAGATCAGAAAAAACAGAAAATCAAAATCTGTGATTGAGCCGACAAGTGGAGCCGAAAAAAAAGATCAGATTTTGGAACTGTATCAGCAGGGAAAAACAAATGTTGAAATTGCCCAGACATTAAACCTTGGAGTGGGTGAGGTAAATCTTGTACTGGGACTTTTTAAGTAAAAGTAGAGGAATGAATGATGAAGATAAAATATTTTTTGCGAGGATTTGGAACGGGTCTTATAGTAGCTACAGTTCTGCTTTTTTTATTGTATTCCTATCAGATGTCCGATGTAAAGGTGGTTTCCAGAGCAAAAGAACTGGGAATGGTATATGGAAAAGCAACTGCAGAGGAAGAAACTTCTGTTGAAAATCATGTTAAAGAAGAAAGTAAACAGGTTTCGGAAGAAACCACTCTGGAAGAAACTACTCTGGAAGAAACAACTGCAGAAGTTGAAGAGAAAACAACAGAACCTCAAAGCAACAGTGTGGTGGAAGTCGAGTTTACGATATCTCAGGAAATGGATTCTATCGCTGTATGCGAGGAGTTACAGAAATATGGTATCATCGATGATGCAAATGCCTTTGATAAATATCTGATAGAGCAGGGGTACGAGGGAAGAATCCAGAAGGGAATCTATACACTCAGAGAAGGTATGAGTTATGAAGAAATAGCAAAAATGTTGACAAAATAAAAAAACTGCTTGCATAATAACAAAATATGTGGTAGTATTTAAAGGCTGATTGTGTGTACATAGTCAGTCGCTAGAATACACGTATACGGATTTCGGAATGGTGCCGGCTCAGGGTTTCTCCGAAAGATGAGGTATGCGGAAGAAAAAAAGAAAACCTGGAGGTATTAAAATGAGCGTAATTTCAATGAAACAGTTATTAGAAGCAGGTGTTCATTTTGGACATCAGACAAGAAGATGGAACCCTAAGATGGCAGAGTACATCTACACAGAGAGAAATGGTATCTATATCATCGACTTACAGAAGTCTGTAGGTAAGGTAGATGAAGCTTATAAGGCAGTATCAGATATCGTTGCTGAAGGTGGTACAATTCTTTTTGTTGGTACAAAGAAGCAGGCTCAGGATGCTGTAAAGACAGAAGCTGAGAGATGCGGTATGTACTATGTAAATGAGAGATGGTTAGGTGGTATGCTCACCAACTTCAAGACAATTCAGTCAAGAATTGCTAAGTTAAAAGAAATCGAAGCTATGGCTGAAGATGGTACATTCGATGTTCTTCCTAAGAAGGAAGTTATTGAATTAAAGAAGGAATGGGATAAGCTTGAGAAGAATCTTGGCGGTATCAAGGAAATGAAGAAGCTTCCGGATGCTATTTTTGTAGTAGATCCTAAGAAGGAAAGAATTTGTGTACAGGAAGCTCATGCACTTGGAATTCCTCTTATCGGTATTGCAGATACAAACTGTGATCCTGAAGAACTTGACTATGTAATTCCTGGTAATGATGATGCAATCAGAGCTGTTAAGTTAATTGTAGCTAAGATGGCTGATGCTGTTATCGAAGCAAATCAGGGTGAAGAAGCAGTTGATGTAACTGCTGAAGCTGAAGAGGAAGTTGTAGAAGCTTAATTTAAGCAGGAAATTTAATAGATTATAAACCGCAGGCGGT
This sequence comes from Lachnospiraceae bacterium, assembly GCA_034172985.1. GTDB lineage: Bacteria > Bacillota > Clostridia > Lachnospirales > Lachnospiraceae > CAG-303. The sequence continues at coordinate 1,090 of JAXFDY010000099.1, read as the reverse complement.
CTATAATGGGATATAAAGGGTGCGCCGATTTTATTTAAATTCGGCGCATTACTAGAATAAATGGAAAAAATATTTAATATATGGAGGATATTACAATGGAAATTACAGCAGCTATGGTAAAGCAGCTTAGAGAAATGACAGGCGCAGGCGTTATGAACTGTAAGAAAGCTTTAGTTGAGACAGACGGTGATTTCGACAAGGCAATCGAGGTATTAAGAGAAAAAGGCGAAGCTACAGCAGTAAAGAAGGCCGGAAGAATTGCAGCAGAAGGTATTGTACGTGTAGAGGTTAAGAACGACAAGACTGGTGTTATCGTAGAAGTAAATTCAGAGACAGACTTTGTTGCAAAGAACGAGAAGTTTGGTGCATTTGTATCAGACGTTGTAGAGCAGGTGTTCGCTACAAGTGCAACAACAGCAGAAGAGTTATTGGAAGAAAAATTTGTTAAGGATGAGTCTAAGACAGTTAAGGAAGAGCTTGTAAGCCAGATTGCAGTTATCGGAGAGAACCTTACAATCAGAAGATTTGCAAAGATTCAGTCAGAAGGTGTTGTAGTTCCATATATTCATGGTGGTGGAAGAATCGGTGTCTTAGTAGAAGCTAAGGCAGATGTTATGAGTGATGCAGTTAAGGAAGCACTTAAAAATGTAGCAATGCAGGTGGCAGCTATGAATCCTCAGTATATCAAGAGAGAGGATATCTCTGAGGATGAGCTTGTTTCATTAAGAAAAATCACAATTGAAAGTGCGTTAAATGATCCTGCAACTCTTCCTAAGCCGATATTAAAGAAATTAATTGAAAAGGCTGTTAGTGATAAGGTATGGTCTGATGAGGATATTGCAATTTATGAAGAGAAGAGCAATAATATGAATTATTTATTTAACTTCCTTTCAGAAGATGCAAAGAATGGAATCATCTCACTTGCTATGGCTGACAAAGATGCAATTGTTGGAGATAAGATTTTCAGCGGCTTAGTAGATGGACGTATATCTAAGCAGATTAAGGAAATCAGCCTTTTTGAGCAGACATATGTAAAGGCTGAAGACGGAAAGCAGACAGTTAAGGCATATCTTGCATCTGTTGAACCTTC
>JAXFDY010000004.1:0-3415 GCA_034172985.1 Lachnospiraceae bacterium | reverse complement strand
TCTTTTATGTGAGATGCAATTAAGATAGTTGTACCTTGTTCCTTTAGTTCTATCAAAATATTTCTAATATCCAATACTCCTTCTTCATCTAATCCATTGAATGGTTCATCTAAAATTAAGACTTCTGGTTTTTCCATAATTAAATATTATCAAAATATAGTAATAAAGTAGTTTTATTTTCCCTTATTTCTTTAAAATAATTATATATTGTCTTTTCCAAATAAAACATAGATTCTTCGCCTTCATAGATACGGAGAAACTACTCCTTTAACCGCAATTCCATTTTAGCAAAAATACTATTTAAATTAGAAATATATCTCATCACTCATTTTCTCCAAACCTTTAAAATCTTTTCTCAACTGGCTTCCATATTTTCCGGTAATACCAAATTAAGTATAATCGACACAAGAAATACAACTGCGACGCAATTTTCAGCAAATATATTTTGAATCATCTGTGGAAATATGTGGAATATCTCAGGAACCTGTGTAAAACCGATCCCTGTGCTCAGCGATAATGCTGCGATTGTAATATTTCTCTGAGAATAGCCGCATTTGTTAATCATCTGCAGTCCACTCACTACAATCATTCCAAACATCATAATCGTACATCCTCCCAGCACCGCATCCGGAAGAGTTGCCAGCAAAGCACCAAATATAGGAAAGACTCCGGCAAGAATCATAATGACTGCTCCTATCGCAATCGTAAAACGATTGACTACCTTTGTCATTGCAACAAGTCCCACATTCTGGCTAAATGATGTAATCGGCAGACAACTAAACACGGAGGATAAAGTGCTGACAAATCCGTCACAGGCCAATGAACCTGAAACTTCTTCTGTTGTAACATCCCGCCCGAGACCCGATGTTGCCAGTGCAGACGTATCACCGATCGTTTCTGTTGCGGATACCAGGAAAATAAGCACTACAGATAAAATAGCATCTAAATTAAATTCAGGCTTAAATGGCATTATTGATGGCAATGCCACCACAGAGGTATCACTCAATCCTGAAAAATCTACCATTCCCATGCAGACAGCCACAATATAACCTACAATAAGTCCAAACAATACGGATAATTGTTTCCAATATGATTTAGCAAAAATATGAAACAGAATACAACATAACAAGGTAACGGTTCCAAGAATCCAGTTAGACGCAGAACCAAAATTTTCACTTCCACTGCCACCACCAAAAGAAGACGCCCCAACAGATAAAAGAGAAAATCCGATAGCTGTAACAACACTTGCCGATACAATCGGAGTAATAATCTTTATCCAATATTTTGCAAATAATCCCAAAATACCTTCCACAATACCTCCAACTAACACCGCACCCACAATGGCATTATAACCATACGTCGGTCCGATATAGCAGAAAACTGAAACAAACGTAAAACTAATGCCCATAACAATCGGAAGTCCCGAACCTATCTTCCAGAAAGGAAACAATTGCATCAAAGTTCCTATTCCTGCTACAATCATGGCAGACTGAATCAACCCTGCACTCTGACCTGCACTCAGTCCGCAGGCACCGGCTACAATAATAATGGGGGCAATATTTGCTACAAACATAGCCAATATATGCTGCAAACCAAATGGAATTGCTTTTCCTATAGGAACTTTTCCATCCAGCTGATAGATGTTATCTATACTTACTGATTTATCTTTATCCATAGTTAATTGATTTCCCTTTCTCTAAAAATAATAGTTCCTGTCTCTGCGTCCATACTCTCCACAATAGCCAGAGACTCAAGGCGATAACCAAGGTTTCGTATAATACAGCCACCCTGCTGAAATCCTTTCTCAACAGCAATCCCAATTCCCTCAAGAGAAGCACCTGACTGTGACACAATAGAAATAAGTCCCTGTAACGCACAACCATTTGCCAAAAAATCATCAATAATCAAAACATGATCATCAGGATTTAAAAATTTTTTTGAAACAATAACCTGATTTTTGCATTTATGTGTGAAAGACTCCACCTCGGCGATATACATATCACCTTCAATATTAATGCTTTTGGATTTTTTGGCAAAAACAACCGGTGCATTAAAATACTCAGCCACAATACAGGCAATGCCAATACCGGATGCCTCTAGTGTCAGTATTTTATTGATATCTACATCAGCAAACCGTCTTTTCCACTCCTCTCCCATTTGCTTAAAAAGACTGATATCCATCTGATGATTCAAAAAACTATCAACCTTAAGCACATTTCCTTCTTTCACAATTCCATCTCTTTGTATTCTTTCTTCTAAAAAATTCATCATAAAATCCTCTCATAGTATATTATTTTCCCAAAATCTGATACAAAAACTGCATAACCGCATTTTCATAAGTATCATAGTCTGTCATTGCACTATTTGCATGGTCTGCTCCTTCTATCACTACTCTTTCTTTTCTCCCTTTACAGTTTCCATAAAGTTCTTCATTCATAGAAATCGGAACAATCGAATCCTGTTTTCCATGTATAAATAAAATCGGGGTTTTTAATGTTCTAACAGCTTGCAATGCTGTGGTTTCATCTAAGCTAAAATGCCCAAAAATCCGGGCTGATAAATTCACCAAAAAATAAACCGGTTTTACGGGAAGCTTCATATTTTTGATCGTCTCTTTGATAATCGCTGCCGGCTCAGAATATCCGCAGTCTGCCAATATTGCTCTGACATTTTCAGGAAATCCAAGTTCCGAGGCCATCATTACCGAAGCCGCTCCCATCGATACCCCCGCAAGGATAATATCTGTTTTTTCTCCAAATCGTTCTATGGCATAATCAATCCATGATATACAATCATATCTTTCCTTCACCCCAAACGTGACAATATCACTTTCACTTATTCCATGAGCTCTCTCATCCACCATAAGAATGTTGATGCCATTATTTTTACATATTTTAAAAAATCCATATCCATCCCAGGCGGCCACACCATGATACCCATGAAAAAAGATCATAAGGGGAGCATCTTTTTTCATACTATAAAATTTTCCGTAAAGCCTATAATCATCTGTTGAATGTGTACTGACAGTTTCAAATGCAGTGTTTTCCATATCTTTCACACATTCTGACATAATATCCCGATATGATTTGTAAAGATTACTTTCAGGAATGCAATGTACATCCGGTCGTTTTTTCATTGGATGTAAAAAGACAAAACAATATAGAAAATATAATACAGCAAAAAATGCCATCGCTAAAACCGGTACGATTACCAAAGCTTTCATCACCTTCTGCTCTCCTTACAAAGTTTTTTATTCTCATACATTTTTGCATCTGCTTCCTCTACTACCTTGAGAATATCTTTTCCACATCCAACTGCCACTCCTACAGCACTTGATATTTTTATAATATTTTCTTTATTATCTGCTTCCAATCTGGCTCTTACGATTTGTACAATCTGCTCAGCCTCAAGATAG
>JAXFDY010000180.1:0-21830 GCA_034172985.1 Lachnospiraceae bacterium | reverse complement strand
GATGCATTGAAAAAGGCGCAGGACGCAGATATTCCGGTAATTATTGTAGATAGAAAAGTATCTGCAGATCCAAGTCTTTATAGCTGCTGGGTAGGTTCTGATTTTGACAAGGAAGGGCAGAATGCTGCACAATGGCTTGTTGATAATATCGGAACAACAGAGAGTAAGAATATTGTTATTTTAGAGGGAACGACAGGTTCATCTGCCCAGTTAGGACGAACCGAAGGATTTAACGAAGTAATTAGTAAATACAGCAATTACACAGTTCTTGCCAGTGAGTCGGGTGATTTTGATAAAGCAAAAGGTAAGGAACTGATGAAAAAATTCCTGGGACAGTATGATAAGATAGATATTATTGTTACACAGAATGATAATATGGCATATGGTGTCATTGAAGCAATTCAGGAAAATGGCGGCAGTGCATCTGATTATACTATTGTATCTTTCGATGGAGAGGCATCTGCATTCAAAGAGATGATTGCAGGAAATATCGCAGTGGATGTTGAATGTAATCCATTGCAGGGTCCGACAGTGGAAAGCTTGATATTAAAGATTTTAGATGGTCAGACGGTAGATAAGGAACAGTTTATGGAGGAAGGCGTTTATCCTGCATCTACGGCAAAAGATGAAGTGGCAAATCGTCAGTACTAGTATAAAGTCATTAGACGGATTGGAGATGGCATGGAGAAAAATAAAGCAAAAAAAGCAGTGCTTTAGTATCCATACGTACAAAGATTGTAGTCATGTCTGTTGGATGCATACTGGCAGCACTTTTAATAGCATACATAAGTATTATTCCGGGAGCACAGAGTGCACTTACGGATTCCAGCGAAAATAATATGCTGGATTTAGCAAAAAGTTATATAAAAATATTAGATAATTCAATCAGTGCGGTAAATGAAACAGCAACATATATGAGTAGTGATCCGGATTTTTATAACTGTCTGATGCAGAACGGGGAAAGTTATCTTGTTGCAACTGAGTTAAAACAGTATCTCAGAGATAATTCTTCTTATACAAGAGCAGAGATTTATAACAAAAATGGTGAATTTATCACATCCAGTGAATCAGATTCTCAGGGGGAAGATGCACCATATTATGTGAATGCGGTCCTTTCTACAGGATTGCCGGCACAAAGTGATATTGTCACAGATGGTGTAGAAAAACCATCTGTCATATGTGCAGTGCCATTATCAAACTCAGGAAGCCTGTTTGGTGTGGTATGTATCACCGTACCGGTAGATATTCTTACATCGGATTTCGGAGAATTAAAACTTCAGGGAATAGAATCCAGTTTTGCTTATCTGATAAGCCCTCAGGGATATTTTATCTATCATCCGGAGGATGAATATATCGGTAAGATAACAGGAAATGATATTATCAGAGGATTTTTAGAGCAGGGTAATGTAGCTTCTGCTATCGGAAATTTTACATTTGAAAATTCAGAAAAGGTAATTGGACTGGCAACGTCAGAAAAAAATAACTGGATGCTTGTAATACAGGCTAACAAAGCAGAACTTTTGAAGCCAATCAATGATCTTATGATATTATCACTTGTGATTCTGCTTATTGCCCTTGTTGTATTGGCAGCAGTAGTATATGGTTTGTCAGTTACAATCACAAGACCGATTAAGATATTGACAAAGGGTATTAATAATATAGCTGAACTGGATTTCAGGGATAACGAGAAAGTGCAGACTTTAGGAAAACGCTCAGATGAAACAGGTGAAATGAGTCGTGCTTTGAATATAATGCAATCTAATATTAAAGATATCATAGGAAAGATAAATGATGCATCTGTCGATATTGGAAATAGTAGTGAGCTTTTAAATGATATTGCCACATCTTTGAATGATTGTGCCAGTGATAATTCAGCAGTTAGTGAAGAATTGGCTGCAGGCATGGAACAGACATCTGTTATGGCGGCTAATATTAAATCGGAAGTTGAACATATTAAGAATAAGACAATTGAAATCAGCAAAAAATCCCAGGAGACAATTACACAATCAAAGGATATTGTTGAAAGGGCAGATCAGGCAAAAGTCAATACCGAGAAATCGGCTCTTGATACAAAACAGTTATATGATGAAGTCAGCAAAGAAGCAAAAGTAGCTCTGGAACAGTCAAAAGCAGTACAAAAGATACAGGAACTGACCCAGAATATTATGAATATAGCTGATCAGACAGGACTGTTAGCATTGAATGCATCGATTGAGGCAGCCAGATCAGGAGAATATGGAAAAGGATTTGCTGTAGTAGCAAATGAAATCAGTCATCTGGCAACACAGTCGGCAGATACAGTGGCAGATATTGTGGACATTGTCAGCGAAGTTACAGTTGCAGTTGAAAATATTGATAAATGTCTGAATAAAGCATTGAGCTTTATTGAACACTCGGTTATGAAAGATTACGATAATTTCATGGTGGTGAGTGGAAAATATAATGAAGATGCCACATCCTTTAGTGACACTATCAAAGAGATATGTACCAATATTGATGAACTGGAAACAGCAACGAACCAGATTGTAGATGCAATTTCAGGAATTAACCAGACTATTAACGAGGCATCCGAGGGAATTAATGGAATAGCTGAGAGAGCAACAGATGTAGTGTCTTTATCTGGTGATACATACAATAAGGTTCAGGATAACAAAAATATGGCAGATATGCTGGAAGAAATCGTAGACAAATTTACATTGCAGTAAAATAACCATTGACGAATCTGAGTAGAGTGATTATAATAAATTATTCATAATATAATACATGAGATGATATGGAGGAAATATTACAATGAAAGAATTTAAGCCAATCAAAGAAGGTAAAGTGCGTGAGGTATATGATAATGGAGATAGTCTCATTATCGTAGCAACAGACAGAATCTCTGCATTTGATGTTATTTTGAAGAATCAGGTAACAAAAAAAGGTGCGATTCTTACACAAATGTCTAAGTTCTGGTTTGATTTTACAAAAGATATTGTACCGAACCACATGATTTCTGTAGATGTTAAGGATATGCCGGAATATTTCCAGAATGAAAAATTTGATGGTAACAGCATGATGTGTAAGAAGTTAAATATGCTTCCGATTGAATGTATTGTTCGTGGTTATATTACAGGAAGTGGCTGGGCAAGCTATAAAGAAAACGGAACCGTATGTGGAATTAAACTTCCGGAAGGTTTGCAGGAATCTGAAAAACTCCCTGAGCCAATTTACACACCTAGCACAAAGGCTGAGATTGGTGATCATGATGAAAATATATCATTTGAACAGAGTATTGATGTGCTGGAAAAAATTTTCCCAGGTAAGGGCGAAGAGTATGCAACAAAGATTAAGGACTGTACAATTGCACTTTATAAAAAGTGCGCAGAATATGCTTTAAGCAAAGGAATCATCATTGCAGATACAAAGTTTGAGTTTGGATTGGACGAAAATGGAAATGTAGTGTTAGGTGATGAAATGCTTACACCGGACAGTTCAAGATTCTGGCCTTTGGAGGGATATAAGCCTGGTCAGGGACAACCGTCTTTTGATAAGCAGTATGTAAGAGACTGGTTAAAAGCAAATCCCGACAGCGATTATCATTTACCACAGGAAGTTGTGGACAAATCTGTAGCAAAATATAAAGAAGCATATGAGCTTTTAACAGGCGAAAAATTCGATCAGTAAGTAAGAGAGATGAGGATAGCACTATTATCCTCATCTCATTTTTTTTGGAATATATAGAGATTAAAATAGATAAAAAATAAAAAATATTGTTGAAAATAACAATAAATCTATAGACAGAAAAAGTAAAATAAGTTATACTAGACATAATCGTATGTTATGCGAAATAGAAAATAAAAAAGGAAAGAGGTACACTTATGAAAGGTAAAAAGTTATGGGCCATTGTATTAACGATTTGTCTGATTGTTAGTTCAATTGGTGTGTTTACAGTTATCGCAGATCCTGCAAACAGTTCGACAACTGCGGACGTTACTTTGTCTGTCAAGGCAGACAAGACAGATGTGAAACCGGGCGATACAGTTACTTTGACTGTGTCAATCGATCGTTTCAAATCTACGTTGACAGATGATGTGGACAAGTACAGTCCGGAATACGATATGACAATTGTTGGAAAGTCAATTAATACACTGGAGTCTCATCTTGATCTTGGCAAAGCGGAATATGTAAGAGGTTCCATTGAAATGGGTATGTACAGACCGACATATAGATCATCTGATAATACAGTAGGTCTGGCAATCGTTAAGTATGGTGATTCAGGTATTGATTATATTACAGAAACAGAATCACCTAAGACATTGTATTCTGTTCAGGTGACAATTCCAGAAACTGAAACAGAAAATACTACATATGATTTTGACTTCGTTGGAACATTGATTTTAAAAAGCTTAAATAGTGCCAGAGATTATTTTGTTGATGTAAAACCGGCACATGTAAATGTTTGGGCCAAAACCCCGGTTGTCACATTGAATGGAGCTGAGCCTGCAACCACATATACAGAAGCAGTTGTTATTAACGCAGATGTTACAAGTGCGGTTATTGATGGTGTTTCACAGAACTTGCCATACACAGTAAGTGCATCTGGTGCTCATACAGTTGTAGCAACGAATCCGGCAGGTGACACACAATTATCATTTTCAATCAATCCTGTTGTAAGTGCGATTGAAGTAAAGACAAATCCTACTAAGACAGAATTTGTTAAGGGAACTGCTCTTGATTTAACAGGTGGTGTGTTGAAAGCTACTATGTCAAACGGAGAGACAAGAGATGTTCCTATGACGGATGCTGCAGTAACAGTGGAAGGATATGATTCATCTACATCCGGTAATCAGACAGTAACTATAAAGTATGAAGGAAAATCAACAACACTTTCCGTAAATGTGGTTGATAAGATAGTTACAAATGTCGTATGGAACACAATGCCTGCAGTGACAATTATCGAAGGACAGGATTTAAGTGTTGCACTTCAGAATGCAAAAGTTGATGTGACATACAATGATTCTTCAGTAGATACATTAGATGTTACAGCTGCTATGTGTGAGGATTTTGATAGTACACAGGTTGGTACACAGACTGTTACAGTAAGACTTGGAGATAAGACAGTTATATTTGATATCACAGTTACAGCAAAGGAAGTTACGAAGGTAGAAGTAGAGAATACTCCTTCTAATGGAAATGTGTATGTGGAAGGTACATCACTTGATTTGACAGGTGGTACTTTGAAGGTTACATATAATAATGGAAATTCAGAGATTATTAGTATGTCAGAAGCTTCAGTGACTGGTTTTGATAAAAACACGGTCGGTACACAGACTCTGACACTTTCATATGGTGGAAAATCAACTTCTATGAATGTAACAGTTGAAAAGAAGAAGTTATCTGAAATCGTAGTGACAGAGCCTACAAATACAACTGTACTGGAAGGTAAGTCATTAGATGTTACAGGTGGTTCTCTGCTTGTTAAATACAACAATGGTACTCAACAAATAATTCCGATGTCATCTGATATGGTTGGAACATACGATAATATGACTCCTGGACAGCAGGATGTAACTATCTCATATACAGAAGATGGAATTACAAAAAATGCAACAATCAAAATTACTGTGATTGCAAAAGAAGTTGAGAGTGTTGAATTGGTATCTGAACCTACAAACACAACTGTGCTGGAAGGCAAGGAACTTGATTTAACAGGTGCAAAGATTAAGGTAAATTATAATAATGATACAGATGAAATTTTACCTGTAGAGAAAGAATGGGTGAAAGGTTTCGATAATGCTCAGGTAGGAAGACAGACAGTGACAGTTGAATATAAAGGCGTACAGACAGACAGCGGATTTGTTGTAACTGTAAAAGCAAAATCTGTTACTGAAGTTAAAATCACAGAGAATAATGTGACAGAAGTTAAAGAAGGAAAAGCTTTTGCTCCAAGTGGAAAAATAACTGTTTCATATGATAATGGTACCAGTGATATAGTTTCTTTCCCAAGTGAATCAGCTGTAGTAGATGCAACAGCAGTTGATACAAATACTCCGGGTGAGTATAATGTTAATATCACATATACTGATATCAGAGGAAATGAACACCCATTGTCTTATAAAGTGAATGTCATGGAGAAAGAACTGACAAGGATTTCTGTGGCTCAGGCACCAGGTGAAAGTGTATTAGAAGGTAAAGACATTGATTTGACAAATGGTCGTATCACTCTTTATTATGATAACGATACTACAGATTCCATTGCTATGACAGATGCAGCAGTTGTGCTTTCCGGTTTTGATAAGAATAAGGTAGGTACTCAGACAGTGACAGTTACTTATAACGGTAAGGAAACAAGCTTTGCGATTGAAGTAGTTGCAAAATCAGTATCAAGAGTAGAACTTGTATCAAACCCAACAGCAACAAAAGTGTTGGAGGCAACAGAGTATGATCTTACAGGTGGCAAGATTCGTGTATTCTACAATAATGATACAGATGAAGAAATGGATATGACAAAGGAAATGCTTACATTAGATACCACTCAGGTAGGTGAGCAGGAAGCAAAAATCACATATGCAGGACAGGAAGTATCTACATTTACTGTTACTGTAATTGCAAAAGAAGTTGAAGACATCGTATCTAACGTAGAGACAAGCGTTAAGGTTGTTCAGGGAAAAGACATTTTGGCATCAGGTCTGGAAATCTATGTAACATATAATAATGGTACAAAAGTAAAAGTTGATTTGAATGATGTAACTTTCACTGGATTCGATTCATCTAAGGTAGGTGAACAGACAGTTACAGCTTCTTATATGGTAGATGGAGTTGCTTATACTACAGAATTTAAGGTAAATGTGACAGAACCAGAGACTGAAAAAGAGTCAGAGTCTGAAAGCCAGCCTGTAAAGACAGAAGAGAATAATAAAACAGAGAATAATAAAACGGATAAAGATTCATCTGTTAAGACTGGTGATTCAGCACAGATTATTTTATTCCTTTCAGCAATTGCAGCAGCTGGTGCAGGTTTTGTGGTAGTTGCAAGAAGAAAAGAACAGGCATAAAATGATAAATTAAAAATGAATTAAGGCTGTTGCCTCTGGCAGCAGCCTTTTTTATCTCATAGGAAATTACTCTTTCAGAGTGGTTACATTAGAAACGACAGGAGGAACAAACTGTGAAAAAAAGATGGAATATATTTTTGGTATTATTAATGATCGTATTTTTTTTGCTGGATGGAATCCCTTTAGATGCATATGCCGGAACTCCATTGTCACTGGCATTAAAACTTACTGATGATCATATGAAATCAGGAGATACTATGAAGGTGTCGGTTGCTCTTCAAAATTATGATGAAAATTATACAGATAATGATATCACAACAATTATTATAGAAGTATCGGTCGATACAGAGAAACTGAGCATAGATAAGAAGAGTATCAAGGTGGATTTGGATAAAGGGTCCGGAATGGGATTTTCCATGGGAGCTTTGAAAGATAATAATAATGTAGAACTCCAATATTTAAATGTTGCAGATCCATTGGAAAAAGGAACAGAGGATTTATATAGTTTTGAGATTACTGCAAATCAGGATATTGAAAATCTATTGGACGCTATTCAGATCACATATGTAGCTATGCAGGATGGTACAAAAGCGCAATCTGAGGTACTGACCGTAGTTCCTGTTGCCATGATTAACGGAAAGGCGGTAGAACAGGGACAAGTAGATGAAAAGTACACATCAGAGTATGGAACTGTCAGTGAAATAAATACAGAAAATAAAGATAATCCGGCAACAGGAGCCACCGCAGATTCGGAAAATCAGACGGACATTTCAAATGAAAATATTTTTGAATCACAGCAGGAGACCACATTTTCAGAGAAATCAGAAAATTATAATGAAACTCAGGACGAAAGCAGTGATAAAGTAAAAGACAATAATAGCGATGGAAGTTATGAGAATCAGACAAATAGTGATAATATGGATATGAAAGACAACAAAGAAAACAAAGATAATAAAAATCATCAGGGACAGATAGTGGTTCTCATTGTGGTTCTGGTCGTATCTGTCATAGGAATCATTGTATACAAGAGAAGAAAAGCTTCATAAGCATTCAATGTCAGTTGACTTTTATTTATAACAGTTGTAAAATAAAAAAAGTGTCGTAAGACGCGTAAATTCAAGGAAAATATTATTTTAGTATAAATCAGGAGGCACCATGGAAAATTATTATTCACCAAAAAAGATTGAAAAAAAATGGCAGGATATCTGGGATGAGAACAAGGCATTCGCTGCCACAAATGATTTCAGTAAACCGAAATATTATGCATTAGTAGAATTTCCATATCCATCAGGGCAGGGATTACATGTAGGTCATCCGCGTCCATATACTGCCTTAGATATTGTGGCAAGAAAGAGAAGAATGCAGGGATATAATGTATTATATCCAATGGGATGGGATGCTTTTGGACTTCCGACCGAAAACTATGCGATAAAAAATAAAATACATCCTAAGATTGTTACAAAAAATAATGTAGCACATTTTAAAGCACAGTTAAAGTCTTTAGGATTTTCTTTTGACTGGGATAGAGAAGTGAATACAACAGATCCTTCTTATTATAAGTGGACACAGTGGATTTTTCTTAAATTATTCAAGGCAGGTCTTGCCTATAAGAAGGAAATGCCGATTAATTGGTGCACTTCATGTAAAGTAGGTCTGGCAAACGAAGAAGTAGTCAATGGTGTTTGTGAAAGATGTGGAGCTCCTGTTGTGCGTAAAGTCAAGAGTGAGTGGATGTTAAAGATTACGGAATATGCGGATAAACTGATTCAGGATTTGGATGGAGTAGACTACATTGAAAAAGTAAAGGTATCCCAGAAAAACTGGATTGGACGTTCCGAAGGTGGAGAAGTAGATTTCTCTATTAAAGATAAAGAAGATAAACTTCGTATTTATACCACCAGACCAGATACATTATTTGGCGTTACCTATATGGTTGTATCACCAGAACATCCGATTATTGATAAATATAAGGATGAAATCAAGAACTGGGATGCAATTATGGAGTATCGTGAGATGGCATCCAGAAAATCTGACTTTGAGCGTACTGAACTTGCAAAAGATAAAACAGGCGTATTGCTGGATGGACTGACTGCAATTAATCCTGTAAACGGAAAAGAAATTCCAATCTGGATTTCGGATTATGTTCTGATGTCTTATGGAACAGGTGCAATCATGGCTGTTCCTGCCCATGACCAGAGAGACTGGGAATTTGCAAAGAAATTTGGACTTCCAATGATTCAGGTAGTCGGTGGCAAAGATGGTGAGGCTGTCGATATTACAGAAGCTGCATTTACGGATGTAGCGACAGGTGTTTTGATGAATTCTGACTTCTTAAACGGACTGGAAGTAAAAGATGCAAAAGTAAAAATTCTTGCATATTTAGAGGAAAAAGGAATCGGTACAAAAAAGGTAAATTATAAACTTCGTGACTGGGTATTTTCAAGACAGAGATATTGGGGTGAGCCTATACCGATTGTTCATTGTGATAAATGTGGATATGTTCCAATTGATGAGAGCTTATTGCCATTGGAACTTCCGGAAGTAGAAAGTTATATGCCGACTGATAATGGAGAGTCTCCATTGGCGGCTATGACTGACTGGGTTAATACAACATGCCCATGCTGTGGCGGACCTGCGAAGAGAGAGACGGATACAATGCCTCAGTGGGCAGGCTCTTCCTGGTATTTCCTCCGATATACTGATCCAAATAATACAGAAGCACTGGCAAGTAAGGAAGCATTACAATACTGGCTGCCGGTTGACTGGTATAATGGAGGTATGGAACATACCACACTTCATCTGTTGTATTCACGTTTCTGGCATAAATTCCTTTATGATCAGGGAGTGGTACCTACAAAAGAACCATATCAGAAGAGAACATCACATGGTATGATTCTTGGCGAAAACGGTGAGAAAATGTCTAAGAGCCGTGGAAATGTAGTAAATCCGGATGATATTGTCAATGAATATGGAGCTGATACACTTCGTACATACGAAATGTTTATCGGTGCTTTTGATTTGAGTGCATCATGGTCAGAAGATGGAGTAAAGGGATGCCGTCGTTTCCTGGATAGAGTTTGGAAATTGCAGGATATTCTTGTGGATGGAGAAGAATATAGTGAAGATATGGAAATCAAGATGCATCAGACAATTAAAAAAGTATCAAATGACTTTGAAAATCTGAAGTTTAATACAGCTATTGCTGCCATGATGGCAATTTTAAATGATTTCTATAAGAAAGGTCAGATTACAAGAGGAGAATTCTCGACTCTGATTACATTGCTGAATCCTGTTGCACCTCATATGACAGAAGAATTGTGGCAGTTAATGGGAAATGAAGGTTATCTGTATCAGCAGACATGGCCGGAATATGATGAGAGCAAGACGGTTGAAAGTACAGTAGAAATCGCTGTTCAGGTTAACGGAAAGATTAAAGCAAAACTGAATGTATCTCTTGATGATGACCAGAATACAGTTAAGACGAAAGTGATGGATACGCCTTCTGTTGCAGCAGCTGTAGAAGGAAAGAATATTGTAAAGGAAATCTATGTAAAAGGTAAAATATACAATATTGTTGTAAAATAAGCAAAAAACTATGTGATTTTTTGCCAAAATGTAGTATAATATTCTTCAGAGATAGAATTGTTTTTACAGATATTAGGAGGAATTTAATATGGCAAAAAGTAACAGAGAAGCCCAGATGCTGATTGAATATATCAATCAGTATCTGGCAGGTAAAAAACCGGCAAAACCAATTCTGACAGACAGAAATATGCAACAATTGTTAGTTGGTATTGATTTACTGGTTTCACAGGACGGAAGATTGACAGATTCATCAAAGCAGGTACTTGATGCAGTGAGCATGATTTCGACTTTTGATGTTAAGCTTGTACATATGTCTCAAAACCTGATGAATTTTTCTGGCGAGTTGTCAGATTTAAGTGAATCAAATCTTGCAGTTGTGGAAGAGACAACAGCGACCATCAGTCATGTTACGGATAATATTGATGCAACTACAGATATTCTTGGAGAACTGGCAGAACAATCAGTCAGGCTTGCAGATAAGAATAATGAGAGTCGCAGCGTGTTAGAAGAAGTGGAAGAACTGAAAGAAAACGTCATGAAAGGTGCATATGAGCTGAAGGATAATATGCAGGAGCTTGCAGAACTTGTCAAAGGTATTGAGGATATTGTAGACAGTGTTCAGCAGATTGCAACCCAGACGAATCTTCTTTCTTTAAATGCATCGATTGAAGCAGCAAGAGCAGGAGAGCAGGGCCGCGGCTTTGCAGTGGTAGCGGATGAGGTTCGTAATCTTGCAGATGGCACGAAAGCACAGCTTGAGTATATGCGTGAATTTGTCAATAAGATATTTAATGCATCTCAGAGTGGAAATCAGAGCATGGAGCGCGCTTTGGAGTCCATCAGTGATATGAGCGGAAAGATCGATAATGTCAATGCGACAGTAAACGAAAATATCAATATGCTAAAGCAGGTTACAGATTCTGTCGGGGATATTAATGACAGAATGCAGATGATCAGAGATGCAGCGGCAGATGTTAATAAAGCTATGGAGCAGTGTAGTGTTGATGCGGAACAGCTGACTTATATGACAAAATCAGTAAGTGAAGATGCACAGGAAAGCGTTGATTATGCAAAATCAATTTCAGATATCGATGATAACCTGACGAATGTAATATCATATATGTTTAAAGGTATTGATGATGGAATATGCATGATCAGTAATGATGATTTACATGGTGTCATACAGAAAGCGAAAGATGCACATATGGCATGGATTGAAAATCTGACAGAGATGGTTGATATGATGCAGGTAAATGCCATACAGGTAAATCCTAAGAAGTGTATGTTTGGTCATTTCTATTATACGATAAAAGTAAAACATCCGGATGTGGTGGATGACTGGAAAAAAGTAGAGGAATTACATAAAGATTTTCATGCACAGGGTGAAAGAGCTGTGGCAGCGATCGAGAGTAAAGATGAAGATACTGCAAAAAATGCACTGCAGTCTGCAGTTAATCTGTCAGATAAGCTGATGAGTGTCTTAGATGCTATAGAGAATGATATAAAGAGGCTTGATGCTGAGGGAACAAATGCAATATAAAACATTAAAAAATCGGAACCATTTGATTGGTTCCGATTTTTTAGTTACATATTAAATTAAACGATACCCTGTGCTTTCATAGCTTCAGCAACTTTCTTGAAACCGGCAATATTAGCACCGGCAACATAGTTACCTTCTAAGCCAAATTCTTTAGAAGCATCATCCAGATTATGGAAAATATTAACCATAATATTCTTTAACTTAGCGTCAACTTCTTCAAATGTCCAGCTTAATCTTTCACTATTCTGGCTCATTTCAAGAGCTGATGTAGCAACACCACCTGCGTTAGAAGCTTTACCAGGAGCAAATAATACATTATTAGCCTGGAAGTATTCTGTAGCTTCGATTGTAGTAGGCATATTAGCACCTTCTGCAACGGCAAATACACCATTAGCAACTAAAGTCTTAGCATCTTCGAGGTTCAATTCGTTCTGTGTAGCACATGGAAGAGCAATATCACACTTCACAGTCCATACACCCTTACCTTCATGGTACTGAGCAGATGGTCTTGCAGCAGCATACTCTGTCAGACGTGCTCTCTTAACTTCTTTCACTTCCTTAAGTAATGCAACATCGATTCCTTCCGGATCATAAATCCATCCTGTGGAATCAGAACATGTTACAGGCTTACCGCCTAACTGGATAGCCTTTTCGATAGCATAGATAGCTACGTTACCTGCTCCAGAAACAGCAATTGTCTTTCCTTCGATGCTGTTGTTATTGCATTTTAACATTTCATCTACAAAATATAAAAGACCATATCCTGTAGCTTCTGTTCTTGCGAGGGAACCGCCATAAGTAAGTCCTTTACCTGTCAGTACACCTTCGTACACATTCTTGATTCTCTTGTACTGGCCATAAAGATAACCGATTTCTCTTCCACCTACGCCGATATCACCAGCAGGAACATCTGTGTCAGCACCGATATGTCTGTTTAATTCTGTCATAAAGCTCTGGCAGAATTTCATGATTTCTCTGTCAGACTTACCTTTAGGATCAAAATCAGAACCACCTTTACCACCACCGATAGGAAGGCTTGTAAGAGAATTCTTAAATACCTGTTCGAAACCTAAGAACTTAATAATACCAAGATTTACAGATGGATGGAATCTTAAACCACCCTTGTAAGGTCCGATAGCACTGTTGAACTGTACACGGAAACCATTGTTTACCTGTACCTGTCCATTGTCATCTACCCATGGAACACGGAACATGATTACTCTTTCAGGGGTAGTCAGTCTCTCTAATAAAGCATCCTTTCTGTATTCTTCTTCGTTAGCTTCGATTACTACACGGAGAGATTCTAAAACTTCTTTTACTGCCTGATGAAATTCAGGCTGTGCAGGGTTCTGTTCAACAACTCTCTGCAACACTTCGTCAACATATGACATCTTTTTTCCTCCTTGTCAGATAACATTATACAATGTAGATTATATTTTCTCTCAAAAAAAATGTCAATTAAAAAATGTCAAATATCTATGATTTTTTTTATTTTTTTTGAGATTCTGTGTAAAGTGACGAAAAAATGAATATGCCATAGATTTCCTGGTCAAAATAGTGTATATTATAAGAAAACAAATGAAGTAGGAGTGGCAGTCATGGAAATAGAGAGAAAATTTTTAATTTCTAAAGAGAATATGCCGAAAAATATAGAGGATTATGATTTTCATTTGATTGAACAGGCATATCTGTGTACAAATCCGGTAGTAAGGGTCAGACGTCAGGACGAAATATACATTTTAACATATAAAGGTGACGGAATGATGGCGAGAGAAGAGTATAATCTTCCTTTGACGAGAGAGGGATATTATCACTTATTAGACAAAGCGGATGGGATAGTGATCAGAAAAAAAAGGTATCTGATTCCCTTGGATGCAATACATACAATAGAACTGGACGAATTTTATGGAGAATATGAAGGACTTTTGATGGCAGAAGTGGAATTTGCCAGTGAGGAGGATGCAAATCATTTTATAAAACCGGATTGGTTTGGAGAAGATGTCACATTTGACGCGAAATATCATAATAGCAATATGAGTAAAGGAAGGGAGTAAACATGGTAGTATATACAATATTAGCGGATGGATTTGAAGAAGTAGAAGCACTGGCAGTCGTAGATATATTGAAGAGAGCAGGTATGGATGTGAGGACTGTTTCCATAATGGGATATCTGCAGACCACCGGTGCCCATAAGATTGGAGTACAGGCGGATATGCTGTATGAAGACGCTGATTTTAACAAATGTGATATGATTTTTCTCCCGGGAGGAATGCCGGGGACAAAGTATCTGGCAGCTCATCAGGGCCTGAGACAGCAATTAGAGAAGTTTGCCCAGGAAGAGAAATGGCTGGCAGCCATATGTGCCGCACCGAGTGTTTTGGGTGAATTGGGATTGTTACAGGGCAGAAAAGCAATTTGTTACCCGGGTTTTGAAAGTAAGCTGCTGGGTGCAGATATTACAAATTGCAGAGTGGTGAAAGACGGACATATATTTACTTCTAAGGGTATGGGAACAGCGATTGATCTGGGACTTGCCATTGTAGAAGAAATGTTGGGAAATGAGGAAACGGAAGAATTGGCCAAGACCATTCAGTACAGATAAAAGAGGAAAAACATATGAGAAAAAAATATTATCTATGTATCCTGACTATTTTAGCAGTTACTATGATAGCAGGATGTCATAAGAAAGAATCGTCTATTGAAACAGTAGAATATTCGGATTTAATGGGAATTGCAGAAGGAACAGCAGATTTTTCTACAGATGATCCGGATATTAACATTAAAGAAATAAAATCCTATGTAGGGGAAGATATTGATTATTCTTCAGGAATCAATGTGGAAAATGTGGATTCTTATGATGATTTTCAGATGTGGGTAGATGCCACAGGGGTTGATATCTACACGGTAGGAAAATATACGGCAGTTTATAAATTTGTGTTTGGCGGGAAAGAACTGGAGAAGGTGGTAAGTGTTACTATCATGGAGAGAGAAACCGGAGGGGATTCTGCTATCTTAAGTAATGATACTGTTTATGATAACAGTAATAGCAGTAATACAGATAATAATAGTAATACTGTTAATAACAGTAATAACAGTAATGACAGTAATAACAGTAATAATAATAGTAACAACAATAGTAATGCAGAAGATATTTCAGGCGGAAATGTCAGTGAGGAGGCAGGAGATCAGCAAAATTCAGTAAGTAATTCGGAAGCCGGGGTGAGCAATGGCCTGGAAGAAAACAGTGGAGGTAGTGGTAGTAGCGGAAACACTGGAAACACCGGAAATACTGGAAATTCAAACACCGGAACACATGAAATTGTGACTACGCAGAGAACTGCTACGAAAAGTCCTTCTACCATCGGTTATACAAATATTGAATTGTTATCCGGAAATTATGTAAAAATAAAATGTACCGATGCAAAATATATTGTCTCAACAAGAACCGATAATAGTCAGACTGTAAAAAATAATCAGACGTACAATGTATCAAAACTGATTATTACATACAATACAGGAGCAGAACAAGTATTAGAGACAGTGGAGAAAGCGGTAAAATAACATGAAATAAGGGCAGGAGCAATCATATGGCAGATATGGCAGTAGTAAAAGAAGTAGCAGATAAATTAATTCATAATATAGAACTTGTCATTAAAGGAAAGCATGATACCGTTGAGAAAGTGGTGATGTCATTGCTTCTCGGAGGACATGTCCTGTTAGAAGACGTGCCGGGAAGTGGAAAGACTATGCTTGCCAAAACATTGGCGGCGTCCATACAGGGAGAATTTAAAAGAATTCAGATGACACCGGATCTTCTTCCGGCAGATATTACCGGTATCAATATATATGATATGAAAACTTCTGAGTTTCGCTTTGTGAAGGGACCAGTCTTTTCAAATATTCTGATTGCAGATGAAATAAATAGAGCCACACCGAAGACTCAGGCAGGATTGCTGGAATGTATGGAAGAAGGGCAGGTGACTGTGGATAATGTCACTTATACCCTGGATACGCCTTTTATGGTAATCGCAACAGAAAATCCCGTAGATACACAAGGTGTTTTTCCGCTTCCGGAAGCACAGATTGACAGATTTATGATGAAATTATATATGGAATATCCGGATTATGACAGCATGGTGGAGATATTTAGGACTCATGTAAATAAGCATATATTAGAAAATATTATGCCCGTGGTGACGCTGGAAGAAGTAAAACAGGCTATGGAGGCAGTCGAACAGGTCACTATAGATGATACAATCGTCGGTTATGTGGCAGAACTGGTGATGGCAACCAGAAATCATGAGTCCGTTATACTGGGAGTCAGTCAGCGAGGCGGGATTGCATTGCTCAGAGCGTCAAAATGTGTTGCTGCCATGAATGGGAGAGATTATGTGATACCGGATGATGTGAAATATATTGCAGAAGATGTACTTGCTCATAGGGTGATTTTGAAAAATAGTGAGAGAGTGCGTAAATCAGGAGCAGTTCAGTTGATTCGGGAAATCGCAGATAAAATCCCGGTGCCTACGGAGGATCATCTTTTATGAATAACGTAGGATTATCAGCATTTGAAGATGAGATGGTGATACTCATTTTTATATGGGTAGGACTGGCATTTTTGTGTGCAGCTGCTGTTTTGGCGGTAGCTGTGTTCGTAAAAGCCAGCAGGGAGCTTTGTTTACGAAAATTAGAATATCGCCGGTATTTTTCAGATAAAGGAGTTTTTGAGGGCGGAGAGACAGAACTGGTGGAAGAGTTTACAAATTATTCTTTTGTACCAATGTTTGTGGTAGATGTGGAAACGCATATTTCTTCAGAAATTAAGATGAAGGGCTGTGAGACCGATGATAATATCACCCAGTGTTTTATAAGCAGATTTTTTGTTATGCCTTATACAAAAATACGAAGAGTTCATAAGGCAGTCTGTCAGAAGAGAGGATATTACAAACTGGAATCCGCCAAAATAACCTTTGCGGGAATCGAGGTATATTTAGACAGCAGGGCAGAGCTTTATGTATATCCAAAAGAAATAGAATTCAAGGAGCAGAAGATTCTCAATCATTATATGCAGTATAGTGCTCTCTCAAAAGTACCATTAATCGAAGATAATTTTTCGTTTGCAGGTGTTCGGACATATATTCCCGGAGATGCGATGAATGCCATTAATTATAAACAGACAGCAAGAAGAAATGAATTAATGGTGAATGCGAGAGAATTTATGCTGGGAAGAAGAATCTTAATCTATCTTAATTTCCAGCCAAATGAGACCGAGCATATATCTGTCAGTGAATTTGCAGAATTGTTAGAAAAAGAGATTTCATACGGAGCCTACATGATAGGGGAATGTGTGAGGAACGGGTATATGTATTCCCTGAGTGCCAATAGTAAAATGGTTAATTGCGATTATCTTAGAAATGATTTTTCGATTGGAGAGTCAAAGTATGAAGAGCTTTTATGCCAGATGGCAGAAATGGGAACGGTTTATGGAGTATCTATGGCGTCTTTGATAGAGAAAGATATTCAAGAGTTCATTTCGGGAACAGAAATTTTTTTGATTACCTCATATCTGGATGAGGCATTGGAATCAAGAATCCGTCAACTAGAAAAAATGGGAAATGCAGTGAATTACATTAATGTATTGGAAGTATAAAGGGGGAGGCAGAGTTGAAAACATTTTTTCGAATCACAGGAGGCATTATCTGTCTGATGGCAGCAGTTTTTTGTATTGTTTATGGGCATGAGCTGGAACCGGGAGACGGTGACCGGTTATGGATTCAAGTGATAGCAGGTGTGTGTCTGGCCTGTTCTTTTTTCTGTCTCCTTGGGGACAGGGAAACCGCAAACATCAAGAAAATTCTTAAGAATATGGCAGAGAGAATCATTTTATCCATATCGGCTTTGTTTGGAATGAGCAGGGGTAAGAGTTTTGGCAACACAAAATTTATTGGAGAATATAGCGATACTTTCTACAAGGTCAGGAAGAATGAAAACAGAAAGGAACCACAGAAGCGTTACAGGGATATGGATAACAAAGAACGTATCCGCTTTTTTTATGGAAAAATGATTAAGAAGCAGATTTATAAAGGATATTCCTTCCGGTATTCAGCCACTGTCAACGAGATAGGGGAAGATTTAATAAATAAGAAGCGGATATCGGAAAAAAGTAGTATTATTTTCCAGTTTTATAACGAAGCCAGATATAATACAAGAGCAGATATTACAGATGAAAATGTGGAAAGAATGAAAAAAATTACAAAAAAACCTTAAGTTTAAGGAAATTTAAGAAAAAAAGTTAATGACAAGAATTGATTCATATGGTATACTAAGCTGATGTTTAAGGCATTTAAGGAGGAAAAAGTAAGATGAGTTTACAAGTAGAAAAGTTAGAAAAGAATATGGCTAAACTTACAATCGAAGCTGCAGCAGAAGAGTTCGAGAGTGCAGTAGAAAAGTCATATCAGAAGAATAAGGGAAAAATGAGTATCCCTGGCTTCAGAAAAGGTAAAGTACCTCGTCAGATGCTTGAAAAGATGTATGGTGCGCAGATTTTCTATGAAGATGCAATTAATGATTTGATTCCGGAAGTATATAGCAGAGAAATCATGGAAGCAAAGGATTTAGAGATCGTTTCTCAGCCTAAGGTTGATGTAGTACAGGCTGAAGCAGGAAAATCTTTCATCTTTACAGCAGAAGTAGCATTAAAGCCGGAAGTTGAACTCGGACAGTACAAAGGTCTCAGCATTGAGAAAGAGTCTGTTGAAGTGACAGATGCTGATGTAGATGCAGAAATCGAGAAAGTAAGAAATGAGAATTCAAGAACACTTCCAGTAGAAGGCAGACCGGTCAAAGATGGCGATATCACAACAATTGATTTCGAGGGATTTATTGACGGAAAAGCTTTTGAAGGAGGAAAGGGTACGGATTATCCTTTAACAATCGGTTCTCATTCTTTTATTGATACATTTGAAGAACAGCTGGTAGGAAAGAATGTTGGGGAGGAAGTAGAAGTTAACGTTACATTCCCGGAAAACTATCAGGCGAAAGAATTGGCAGGAAAACCTGCATTATTCAAGGTTACTGTAAAGGAACTGAAAGAAGTTGAATTACCGGAAGTGAATGATGAATTTGCCCAGGATGTTTCAGAGTTTGATACATTAGATGAGTATAAAAATGATATTAAGTCAAAACTGACAGAGCAGAAAGAAACAGAAGCTAAGAATGCTATGGAAGATAAGGCAATTGCAGCAGTTATCGAAGGTGCAAAGATGGATATTCCGGATCCGATGGTTGACTTACAGGTAAGACAGATGGCAGATAACTTTGTAAGAAGACTTCAGAGCCAGGGTATCTCATGGGAGCAGTATTGCCAGTTTACAGGTATTACTGCAGACAAGCTTTTTGAGCAGATGAGACCACAGGCACTTAAGTCAATCCAGAGCAGACTTGTTTTGGAAGCAATTGTAGCAGCTGAAAATATTGAAGCTACAGAAGATGATTTTGCGGCAGAAATCGAAAAGATGGCAGCAAGCTATAAGATGGAAGCTGACAAAATTAAGGAAATGATGGGAGAGGAAGAAAAAGCTTCTATCATGAAGGATTTAGCAGTTGCAAAGGCAGCAGAATTTGTTGTTGAAAATATTGCTTAATTGTAAAGATAAGAATCAGTGTATGATTTCGGAAGAATGGCATATGCCATTCTTCCCTTTCACACTATAGTAGTGTAAGGAGGTATAATAATGAGTTTAGTACCATATGTGATTGAACAGACCAGCAGAGGGGAAAGATCCTACGACATCTATTCAAGACTTTTGAAGGAAAGAATTATTTTTTTAGGTGAAGAAGTAAATGAAACAACAGCAAGTCTTGTTGTTGCTCAGATGCTGTTTTTGGAATCAGAGGATCCGGGAAAAGATATTCATCTTTACATAAATAGCCCTGGCGGTTCTGTAACTGCAGGAATGGCCATTTACGATACTATGAATTATGTGAAATGTGATGTGTCAACACTTTGTATGGGTATGGCAGCCAGTATGGGTGCGTTTCTGCTTTCAGGAGGTACCAAGGGGAAACGTATGGCATTACCAAATGCAGAGATTATGATTCACCAGCCACTTGGCGGGGCTCAGGGTCAGGCAACAGAGATACAGATTGCTGCTGAGCATATTTTGAAAACAAAGAAGAAATTAAACGAGATTCTTGCGGCAAATACAGGCAAGCCTCTCGAAATTATAGAGAAAGATACTGACAGGGATAATTATATGACTGCTCAGGAAGCAAAGGAATATGGATTGATTGATTTCGTTGTGGAAAACAGAGCTGATATAAAAAGTGAGTAATATCCCGGCAGTATGGAGGAGTCATGGCAGGAAAAGGCGATAATATCAAAATGCATAGATGTTCATTTTGTGGAAAAACAGAAAATCAGGTAAATAAGCTTATCAGTGGACCGGACGGAGTGTGTATCTGTGATCAGTGTATCGAGGTATGTGCGGAGATGGTTGATGAGGAGCTGGGTTATGATTATAATGACAGTGATTTTGAAATTAATTTGGTAAAACCAAAGGAAATCAAAGCATTTCTGGATGAATATGTCATCGGACAGGATGAGGCAAAGAAAGTGCTTTCGGTAGCAGTATATAATCATTACAAAAGAATTATGGCAGGAAAAGACCTGGATGTAGAATTACAGAAGAGTAATATTCTGATGCTTGGACCGACAGGTTCAGGAAAAACTTATCTTGCACAGACTCTTGCAAAATTGTTAAATGTACCATTTGCAATTGCAGATGCTACGACTTTGACAGAAGCAGGATATGTAGGTGAAGATGTAGAAAATATTCTTTTGAAACTGATTCAGGCAGCAGATTATGATGTTGAAAAAGCCCAATACGGAATTATCTATATTGATGAGATTGATAAGATTACAAAAAAATCAGAAAATGTATCTATTACAAGAGATGTTTCCGGTGAAGGTGTTCAGCAGGCATTGCTGAAAATTTTAGAAGGAACTCAGGCTTCAGTTCCTCCTCAGGGTGGAAGAAAACATCCGCAGCAGGAACTGATTCCGATTGACACTACAAATATTTTATTTATCTGTGGTGGTGCTTTTGATGGTCTCGATAAAATTATTGAAACCAGAATAGATAAGAAATCCATAGGTTTTGGTGCGGAGATCACAGAGAGTGTAGATAATAATGCAGACAGATTGCTTCATCAGGTAATGCCTCAGGATCTTGTGAAGTTCGGATTGATTCCTGAATTTATCGGAAGAGTGCCTGCAACTGTAACATTAGACCAGTTAAAAGAAGAAGATCTTGTTCGGATTCTCAAAGAGCCAAAAAATGCCATTGTAAAACAGTATAAAAAATTGTTTGAATTGGATGAAGTGGAATTGGAATTTACAGAGGAAGCTGTTCAGGCCATTGCGAAGAAATCTTTTGAGAGGAAAACAGGAGCAAGAGGACTGCGTGCTATTATGGAAGATTGTATGATGGAAATTATGTATGAAATTCCGTCAGATGATAATATTTCAAAATGTATCATAACAAAAGAAGTAGTAGATAAGACAGCGAAGCCTGAACTTATTCTTCGTGGAAATAAATAGAAGAGTAAGAGGCAGAATGGCCGTCAGGTACAAGGTGTCATGGGCATCTTATATCTGGCGGCAT
>JAXFDY010000162.1:0-29558 GCA_034172985.1 Lachnospiraceae bacterium | reverse complement strand
AAAGTAACAGTAGTAATACCCAATTATAATGGAATTGAATATTTAAAAGAGTGTCTGAAATCACTGGAACAGCAGAGCTTTAAAGATTTCACCATTATGATTGTGGACAATTGCTCTCAGGATGGAAGCCCTGAATTTATCAAAAAATCATATCCGGAAATTCAGTTGTTTGAGATGGATAAAAATTATGGCTTTAGTGTTGCAGTTAACAAGGGAATCAGTGAAAGTAAGACTCCATATGTGATTCTCTTAAATAATGATACAGTTGTTCACAAAGATTACATTAAAGAGTTATATAATCATATCCGCACCTCAAAGAAAATATTTTCTGTGAGCAGTAAAATGATATCATATCATGACAGAAACCTTATGGATGATGCCGGGGATTTGTATTCTCTTGTAGGCTGGGCATTTCAGAGAGGGGTTGGACAGCCGGTCAATCGTTATACAAAACCATGCAGAGTGTTTTCGGCATGTGCGGGAGCAGCCATTTACAGACGGGAAGTATTTAAAAAAATCGGATTGTTTGATGAGATGCATTTTGCATATTTAGAAGATATTGATGTGGGATATAGAGCCAGAATTGCCGGATACTATAATGAATATTGTCCTACGGCGCTTGTTTATCATGTGGGAAGTGCCACCAGTGGGTCAAGGTATAATGAATTTAAGGTGCATCTTGCAGCGCGAAATTCTGTTTATTTAAATTATAAAAATATGCCATTTGCCCAGTTAGCACTGAATTTTCTTCCGCTTATGGCAGGAATGCTTGTCAAATATAATTTTTTCCGTAAGATGGGTTATGGAAAAGTATATAAGGAAGGGATTTTTGAGGGAATAAAAACTGTACATAAGTGCAAAAAAGTTCCTTTTGATGCAAAAAATATGCAAAGTTATATTATGATAGAATGGGAACTCGTAAAAAACACAGTTGTTTATGCGAAAGATTTTTTAGCACGGCGTCAATGATAAGGAGAACTGTATGATTAAAGACAATCAGAAATTTTTAAACAGATTACACCTTATAATGGATATCATTGTGATAGTGATTGCATATGTACTGGCCTGGTATCTGAAGTTTAAGAGCAGTTTTTTTGTAGGAGTGGAGTCCAAGCTGTCTTTTTCTGATTATATGATGGCTTTAGTATGGATTGTGCCTTTGTTCATCGTTCTATATGCTGCTTTCAGTTTATACTCGCCAAAGCGGGTTTTAGGCCGCAGGGTGGAAATCAGTAAGATTGTTCAGGCAAACACTTTAGGACTGGTTTTAATTCTCACCATTTTGTTTATTACAAAACAACAGCATTTCTCTCGTGAGATGGCATTCCTCTTTTATTGTGTGAATATTCTGCTTGGTGTTTTATTCAGACTGGGAATTCATATGATCCTTCGTGCAATGAGAAAGAAAGGATTTAATCAGAAGCATATTCTTCTCATTGGTTATAGCCAGACTGCAGAAGGCTATATAGATAGGATTAAGGCGAATCCCCAATGGGGATACCAGGTAATGGGTATTTTGGATGACAATGTAGAAAGTGGTACGGAGTATAAAGGAATCAAGGTTTTAGGCAGAATAGGAAATCTTGAGATTATTCTGCCGGAGAACAAGCTGGACGAAATCGCCATTACACTTGGATTAAGTGAATATAGCAAGCTGGAACATATCGTGGCAGAATGTGAAAAATCGGGAGTGCATACAAAATTCATTCCTGATTATATGAAAATCATTCCGACAAAGCCATACACAGAAGATCTTCTGGGACTTCCGGTCATCAATATTCGTTATGTTCCATTGTCAAATGCTTTTAACAGTTGTGTGAAACGAAGCATAGACATTTTTGGCTCATTATTTGGGATTGTGTTATTTTCTCCGATTATGCTTTTAGTTGCGCTGGCTATTAAACTGACGTCGCCGGGTCCATTGATTTATAAGCAGGACAGAGTAGGACTTCACAATAAACCATTTCAGATGTACAAGTTCCGTTCGATGGTAGTACAGACGGAAAGTGACGAAAAGAAATGCTGGACAACGAAAGGTGATGCAAGAGTTACTCCGGTGGGCAAATTTATCAGAAGGACAAGCCTTGATGAGTTACCTCAGTTTTTTAACATTCTGAAAGGAGATATGAGCCTGATTGGACCAAGACCGGAAAGACCATTTTTTGTTGAGAAGTTTAAGGAAGAAATTCCAAGGTACATGGTGAAGCATCAGGTGAGACCGGGTCTCACCGGCTGGGCACAGGTGAATGGGTACAGAGGAGATACTTCTATTATGAAGCGGATAGAATACGATTTGTATTATATTGAGAATTGGACCCTGGGGTTTGATATCAAGATACTTTTTCTGACCTTTTTCAAAGGATTTGTGAATAAGAACGCGTACTAGGAGGCCACATGGATATTAATACAGAGGAAAAAAGAAGGATACAACCGTTAACCGTTGCAAAGGTAGCATTTCTGGTTTATCACATACTGGTAATAATCGGCATGTCATTGGCTATTGCACTTCTGTTAATTCCGAATGCAAAAAGTATGTTGCTGGGAACACCTTTTGGAAAATTCCTGACAAAGACAACGATTTCTGAAGAAAAATTTCAGAATGTTTATGATGATGGATTTAAACGGGAAGAAATCGTCAAAAATGATGAGTTAGATACAAGTATATTGGATAAATATCTGAATATTGCATTGTTTGGTCTTGACAGCCGTGATCAGAGTCTGGATCAGACCAATAGTGATACTATCATGATTGTAAGCATCGACAGGGATAGTAAAGAAGTCAAACTGGTATCTGTTTATCGTGATTCGTATCAGAAAATTTATGGAAAAAACGGTTCAAGATATAATAAAATAAATAGTGCATATGCTTCCGGTGGTGCAGAAACCGCTATTAACACTTTAAATCAGAATTTTGACCTTGACATACAGGATTATGTTGCAGTAAACTTTAATGGTATTGCAACAATTATCGATCTTTTAGGCGGTATTGATGTAAATATTACGGAAGAAGAGCGGTTCTATATCAATGGATACCTGACAGAGACGCGGAAAATCACAGGGCTGGATGCCAGTGATGTATATGAAAGCGGATATGTACACCTGAATGGCCTTCAGGCTACTGCATACTGCCGTATCCGATATACTGCAGTATATATGGAAGACGGCACTGTGTATAATAATGATTTTGGACGTACTGCAAGACAGAGAATCGTACTGACACAGTTGATACAGAAAGCGAAAAATGCAGGATTATCCCAGGTAATGAAACTGTGTGATGAAGTGTTCAAAGAAGAAAATGAAATCTTCAAAACAAGTCTGAGTTATGATGAAGTCATCGATCTGATTCCAATTGTTTTAGATTTTTCATTGAACTCCACAACCGGTTATCCATTTACTTATGAGGGGGATGCACATATCAATGGTGCTTCCTGTGTAGTTGTTGCAGGTCATGCCTATAATGTGGCAAAGCTTCATGAATATCTTTTTAATGAAAAGAATTATATTCCTTCGTCTATGGTATTTGAGATAGATGAGAGAATCAGACGTCTGACAGGTATCGGAACCTGGCTTACGGAAGAAGATGAGGCAGCAGGGTATGATGTAGAGGAAAGAATTTATAAATATGATATCTATGAGCGGACGGATCAGTATGATGACTATGATTATGATTACGATGATAGCGATGATAGCGATGAATGGGAGACTGAGCCGGAAACAGTAGATGAATGGGAGACTACAAAGCATTGGAGCAGTGAAGAGACAACTGTGCCGGGAGAGACAGAAAGCAGCAGTGATTCATTCGAGCAGGAGTCAACCACGCTGGAACAACAGGAGTCAACTACAGAAATTTCTTCGGAAGAAAAAACGACATCAGAGACAGAGAGTACGACTTCTGAGATTTCTACTACAGAAAAAAATACAGAAGATAATAACAATAATATAGGGGAGAATGACAATGAGTAAAAATACTACAATAGATGATTTTGAATTTATTGATTATGACGTATTTGACGATGACAAAGAAGTAAAAAGAAATAAGGGAAAAAAGAAAAAAAGAAAAAAGAAGAAAAGAGGAGCTCTGGAGAAACTGGTGATAGCAGCAGAGGCATTAATTGCAGTGCTGTTTGCCTGTGTGATTATTCTATATGCAACTCCCAATATGACAAGTAAGATTTTAAATTCTTCCTGGGGACAGTCCTTCTTAAATTCACCATTTGGTCAGAAGTTTATGAGCAGTATGATGGACAAAGAGGGCTACCAGAATGTATTTGATTCCGGTTATTCAAAAGATAACATAAAGACAAACGAAGAACTCGATCTTAGTATTCTGGATGATTATATGAATATTGCCCTGTTTGGATTGGACAAGGGTTCCTATAAAGACAGAATTGAAGGCGGAGACAGCTGTGACTGTATCATGATTGTAAGTATCCATAAAGAGACAAGTGATGTGAAGATTCTTTCCATTTACAGAGATACTTATTTAAAAATTATGAATGCAGATGGAAGTTTCCGAAGATATTTTAAGGTAAACAGTTCCTATGGCGGAAGCAAAGGTGGTCCAGAGGCGATTGTTAATACACTGAATACAAATCTTGATTTAAATATACAGGATTATGTGATGGTTAACTTCAATGGTATTGCTACAATTATAGATCTTCTTGGTGGTATCGAAGTAAATATTACGGAAGAAGAAATGAATTATATCAATGGATACCTGACAGAAACGAGAGAAATCACAGGTATGGATTCTCCGGATCTGACAACTTATGGAGATAACATACATCTCAACGGACTTCAGGCAACTGCTTACAGCAGAATCCGTAAGACAGCTATTTATTTTGAAGATGGTACTTCCCTGAACAATGATTATGGACGTGCAGCCAGACAGAGAAATGTAATTACTAAGCTGGTAGCGAAGGCAAAGAGTGCCGGCATGGAGAATGTCCTGAAGATGTGTGATGAGATTTTCCAGTCAGATGAAGAAATATTTAAGACAAGTATTCCGTATGACGATGTGGTGAAACTGATACCGGTTGTACTGAATTTCTCCTTCGGAGAAACAGCAGCATTTCCGTTTACTCTGACAACCTCAGGAGAGTTAGGTATTTCATTAGAATCAGGCTCTACGGTCATTGCATCAGGACTTGATTATAATGTGATTCAATTGCATAAATTCCTCTTCCCGGAGGAGAACTATTCTCCGTCATCCACTGTAGCAGACATCAGCGAAGACATTTATTATGAGACAGGAGCAAAAACCGTGCGATTGGAAGACTACGCAGGGACAGAATAAAAGTAAGAAAAGGCATGTACAGGGGGAAGATGCCCCTGATATATGTCTTTTTCTTTAGAGCAGGGAAACAAATCATAAATAAAACAATATTTCTTCACATTTTTAACACAATCGGTTTATATAATTCAGAGCATAGAAAGAAATACAGGGATTTGCAAATGCCTAATAGAAAGAGAGGGATGTATCATGGATAATAATTTTGAAAATAAGAATGAAAATGAACAACAGGTAGAAGATACAACATATCATTATGGCAGAAATTTCAATGAAAATACCACATATGACACGAGAGATATGTATGCTGATACAGAGGAAGGTAAAACACAGCAGGGTAGCACGACTCAGGAAAATGCATGGCAGCCAAATACAGGTTCTGTATATGCACAGGAAAATGAAAAGAAAAAGAAGAAAAAAGAAAAGCATAAAAAAGAGAAAAAACCTCTTACCATGGGAAAAGTTTTTGCTACCTGTGTAGCATTTCTTCTGGTTACAGTCCTGATTAACAGTGCAGTTATTTATGCGGCATTTAAGTATAATGTAGGTGGATATGTAACTTCAGAGGATTATAAAAAAGGAAGTGCCATCCTTTCGACCCAGAGTAACATTAATCAGAAACTGAGTGATAATTCCAGTCTGGTATCAACGGAAAGTGGTACAACCGGCGAGTTATCTGTGAAAGATGTGGCAGATGCAGTACTTCCTTCCGTCGTATCGATTACCAGTACAACGATTTATAAGTCAAGCTCTAATCCGTTTATGTATGGCGGAACATATCAGATAAGCGGTGCTGGTTCCGGCATTATTATTGGAACAAACGATACGGAACTTCTGATTGTGACAAATAATCATGTAGTAGAAGATACGTCAAGCCTGACAATCGAATTTGTAGATGGTTCATCAGTTGATTCTGCTTATGTAAAAGGAACAAATTCTTCAAATGATATTGCAGTTGTTGCTGTAAAACTTTCAGATATCAGCGAAGAGACAAGCAACGAAATCAGAATAGCCACTTTAGGTGATTCAGATCAATTAGCTGTTGGTGAACAGGTGGTTGCCATTGGTAATGCATTGGGATATGGCCAGTCAGTGACGGTAGGTTATGTCAGTGCTTTGAACAGAACGCTTGAGATGAACAATACATCAATTAATGCAATTCAGACAGATGCATCTATTAACGGCGGTAATAGTGGTGGTGCATTACTGAATATGAAAGGTGAGGTAATTGGTATTAATTTTGCAAAAGAGTCATCCACATCTTCCTCATCAGCAAGCATTGAAGGTATGGGGTATGCGATCCCGATTTCTCAGGCAAAAGATATTATCAGTGAGCTGATGAATAAGGAGCCGAAAGAGAAGGTAGATGACGATGATAAGGGCTACATGGGTATTACATCAGCAGTTTCCATTGATTCATCTGTCAGTGAAATGTATAATATTCCGGAAGGCGCATACTTAAAGGGCATTGCAGAAGGAAGTCCTGCAGATGAGGCAGGTGTGCAGATCGGAGATGTAGTAGTTGCCGTAGATGGAGAAGAGATTGAATCTTATGATGAACTGAGAGAGGAAATGTCATACTATGCGGCAGGAGATACGGTTACAATTACGGTAGAGCGTGCAAAGGGCAATGAATATAAACAAAAAGACATTGAGATTACCCTTTGCTCATATGAAGAATTACAGGATCTTCTGAACGAATAGTTATAAATTAACAATGAAATATATACAAATCCGCTTTACCGGAAAGGAAAAATAAGATAGAATAGATAGGAATGTTAATTCCTATCTATTTGTCTTATAGTGGTAAGGAAAAAATAAGATTATATCATCTGGAGGATAAAATGAGTAAAGAATACGATGATGAATATGAAAAAATATGTTATATATGTAAAAGACCGGAAAGTAAAGCAGGAAAGATGATTGTCATGCCTGGAAATATATATGTATGTCAGGATTGTATGCAGCGTACGCTGGATACAGTCAGTCAAACAGATTTCTCGCAGTTCCATTCTGCAACTATGGATGCAGATTTGTTACAACAGATTTTTGGAGGCGAAAAGCAGCCGGCGGCAACGAAGGAGCCGGTGAATGAAGATTCTGACAAACCAAATGAAGAGAACAAAGGAAATCATAATAATGGAAACAACAATGGATTTCCGAATATCAGTTTCCTGAATCTTGCAGATTTTCCTGGAATGGGTGGAAGACAGAAAATCAAACGTAAACCAAAAGGAGAAAAAAGTGAGCCGCCGATTGATATCAATAAAATACCGGCACCCCATAAAATCAAAGAACAGTTAGATGAGTATGTAATTGGACAGGATTATGCGAAGAAAGCAATCAGCGTGGCTGTATATAATCATTATAAGAGAATTGCCAGTCAAAATGAGCAGACGGATATTGAAATCGAAAAGTCTAATATGTTAATGATTGGACCGACAGGCTGTGGAAAAACTTATCTGGTGAAAACTCTGGCAAAAATTCTGGATGTGCCTCTTGCGATTGCAGATGCTACATCTCTGACAGAGGCAGGATATATCGGTGATGATATTGAAAGTGTTGTTTCCAAGCTTTTGGCTGCAGCGGATAATGATGTGGACAGAGCTGAGATTGGAATCATCTTTATTGACGAAATTGATAAGCTGGCAAGAAAGAGAAATACTACCAGCAGAGATATCAATGGAGAAGCTGTGCAGCAGGGACTTTTGAAAGTGTTGGAGGGCAGTGATGTGGAAGTGCCGGTAGGAGCAAACAGCAAAAATGCTATGGTGCCGTTGACCACCATAAATACAAAAAATATATTATTTATCTGTGGAGGTGCTTTTCCAGATCTGACAGATGTGATTAAGCAGCGATTGAACAAAGAGTCCTCCATCGGTTTTAAGGCTGATTTAAAAGATAAATATGATGAAGAAGATGTATTGTCTAAAGTAACTGTAGAAGATATCAGAAATTTTGGTATGATACCTGAATTTATCGGACGTCTGCCGATTATTTTCACACTGCAGGAATTGACAAAGGACATGATGGTGGAAGTCCTCAAGGAGCCGAAAAATGCTATTTTGAAGCAATATCAGCGTCTCCTGGAATTAGATGAGGTAGATCTGGAGTTTGATGAGGGTGCTATCGAGGCCATTGCAGAGAAAGCACTGGAGAAAAAGACGGGAGCCAGAGCTCTCAGAGCTGTTTTGGAAGAATATATGCTTGATATCATGTATGAAATTCCAAAGGATGACAACATAGGAAAAGTTACGATCACAAGGAGTTACATTGAAAAGACAGGAGGACCACTGATTGAGATGAGAGGTTGTGATGCTATTCCAATGCATCATTGATATTATGGGCAATATGATTACAGAGCCTTAAAATCATCTGTTTTTCATCTTCGCTTATGCCGTCGAAAAGGATTGCATGTGTTTTTGCTTTAATGGACTTGATTTCTTCTACTACAGGAATCCCGGAATCAGAAATTTTAATATGCACGAAACGACGGTCACTGGAATCAGAAACTAATTCAATTAAGCCCTTGTGATGCAGATGTTCAATGGACTTTGACACATGGGCTTTTGATACAAAAATAAGATTTGCAATATCTTTCGCTGTATCATATTTCCCTGAATGCGATAAAAAATATAACACATCAATATCTATTTTTTTTAAGTCATATTCAGTCATAAGCCTTTCATAACATTTTTCATAAAGCTTTTTAAACTGTTGTCCCATGATTAAAAGTTCAAATTGATTATCCATAAGAGTCTTCTCCACCTATAAATGGTTCATTAAGAAACCGTTCAATTGTAAATTATTATAACTCAAATCGGGGATATGTCAATGTTTCTTTAGAGAGTTTTTAGTTTCTTTTTAGTAAATAGAAACAGGTTGTTCACAAGTGGAATTTATAGTAAACATAGATTTTTAGCGGAAACGGAGGCTGGAAAAGGATGAAAGAAAAGATAGCACGTTTTATGTATGGACGTTATGGCATGGATTATTTATGCAGGGCGCTTGTGGCGGTAGCATTGGTGCTTCTTGTATTATCTATGTTGTTGGGAAGCAATTTGTTATACTGGTGCTCACTGGGTATTCTTGTATATTCTTATTATCGGGCATTTTCAAGAAATATTCAGGCACGATACAAAGAAGCAATGGCATATGAAAAATTCAAGAAAAGAATCAGAGAGTTAAGAACACATAAAATCTTTAAGTGTCCTCATTGTCAGCAAAAGATTCGCATACCGAGACATAAAGGAAAAATAGAAATTACTTGTCCGAAGTGCAGAACGCACTTTCCGGGCCGAACATAAAAAGGGAGGCAGTTCCATATCAAAGAACTGCCTCCTCTCTTTTAGCAATTATTAAGCATTTAATTATAAAACTCGTGAAAGAAAATCCTTTAATCTCGGATTTTGCGGATGACTGAAAAATTCATCCGGTGTATTTTCTTCCTGAATAACACCATCATTAATAAACATGACACGATTGGCAACTTCCCTTGCAAATCCCATTTCATGGGTAACAACCACCATAGTCATTCCATCAGCGGCTAATTCTTTCATAAGTGCCAATACTTCTCCGACCATTTCAGGGTCTAAAGCGGAAGTAGGTTCATCAAAAAGCATTACATCAGGATTCATAGCCAGAGACCGGGCAATGGCAACTCTTTGTTTCTGACCGCCTGAAAGCATGGAAGGATATGCATCTGCTTTTTCCGGTAAACCGATTCTGCTCAACAACTCCATAGCTCTCTTTTCTGCCTCTTCACGCGTCATCAATCCCAGCTTTACAGGGGCAAGCATAATATTTTCTTTTATTGTCATATTAGCAAAGAGATTAAACTGCTGGAATACCATGCCGATTTTCTCTCGCATCTTATTAATATTTACAGAAGAATCAGTAATATTTGTGCCCTCAAAAGTGATGACTCCTGATGTAGGAGTTTCCAATAAATTCAAGGAGCGCAGGAAAGTTGATTTACCACAGCCGGACGGACCAACGATGGCGATTACTTCCCCTTTGGAAATTTTGGTATTGATGCCGTTTAAAACGGTATGCTTTCCAAAACTCTTTTTCAAATCTTTAACTTCTATTAATACATTATCGTTCATTTGATTTTAAGCTCCTTTCTAATTTATTTACACCGGCAGAAAGAAGAAGCACAATCACAAGATAAATCAGTGCAACAGCAATTAATGGAAGAAAGGCTTCATAGGTGATACCCTGGATAATCAGACCGCCTCTTGTCAGATCGGCAAGACCAATATAACCACTGATAGAAGTCTCTTTCAAAAGACTGATAAATTCATTACCTAAGGCTGGAAGAATGTTTTTCACTGCCTGTGGCAAAATGATAGAAGTCATAGTCATATGATAAGTAAGACCAAGACTTCGACCGGCCTCGAACTGGCCATTATCTACAGCCATAATACCGGAACGAACGATTTCGGCAATATATGCAGCAGAATTAAGACCAAATGCAATGATAGCAACTAAAATCTTATTGATATCCACAGAAGCAAATATGACGAAATAAATAATCAGAATTTGCACCATAACAGGTGTTCCACGGACTACGGTAAGATAAATTTTGCACAGCAGATTTAATATCGTAAATCCTCCATTTTTGTCATGGCTTGTACGGATAA
The DNA here is from genome assembly GCA_034172985.1 of Lachnospiraceae bacterium. Taxonomy (GTDB): domain Bacteria; phylum Bacillota; class Clostridia; order Lachnospirales; family Lachnospiraceae; genus CAG-303. Next base: position 18,623 of record JAXFDY010000162.1, on the reverse strand, counting down.
TAGCAATCACAAAACCTAATACAATACCGATCAGAACCGCAAATATAGTAATGATTAAGGTATTTGCAAGACCTTTTGCAAGATATTGCCAACGGTTATCCTTAATAAAGTTTTCATGGAACTTCTCGGCAAAAGAACGATGTTCTTCTGCAGCATTTGGGTCTTTGACAATGATTACCTGACGTGAAGTTGTATAAGAGTTAGTGAAATCAATGGATTTCAGACGATCTTCTGTGACGGTCATACCAGCAACTCCCACATCAGCTTTTCCTGACTGAACGGCACCAATGATAGCATCAAACTCCATATCTTCAATCTTCAAAGTCATGCCAAGCTTGTCACAGACCGCATTCATCATATCAACATCAAAACCGGTGATTTCCCCATTTTCATAATATTCATATGGTTTAAATGCTGCATTGGTAGCCATGACAATGGTTCCGTTTGAACGGTCAACATCCTGAATTTCGTAAGGATATTTTCCCTTTTCTTCATCCGTTCCTGTGTAATTTTTTGCTATGGATTCCAATGTACCATCTTCGATTAATTCTTCCAGAGCAGAATTAATTTTGTCTTTTAACTGGGTGTTGTCTTTTGAAAGACAGATCGCATATTCTTCAACAGTAAATTCCTCGGAAAGAATCATGAGATCAGAATTTTTTTCTACAAATTCTTTGGCAGGTTCTTCATCGATGATGACGCAGTCTATTTTATTCTGTTTCAGGGCCTGAATGGCATCTGCACCTTTGTTGTATTTTTCTACAACACTTCCTGCATCATCGCCTTCGTAATCAGACGCATAGATGTCGCCGGTTGTTCCCAACTGTACACCCATACGGCTTCCTTCCAAATCATCTACGCAGTTAACCTTTGGTTCTTCCTGTTTCTCTTTGTCATCACTGCTACAGCCGGAAAGGCCAAGCATCAGTATACAAAGAAGAAGCGGAAATAAGTAATTTTTCTTATTCATAAGCATCCTCCTATTATGCAATATATCATACCATAGATCCTTCTAACCCGCAAGTCTGCAAATTCAGAGAGATACTACGATTCACCGCCACGCCGGAGAACATCAAAAGACCGGTACACATCCAGAGTACCATATCCCCATAATCTGGACGGATACTGTATATCGGGATTTCTCACGGCACCACGGATTAAATATGCTTTAATATTATTCGATGTGATAGAAGGAAAATTTCCATTGGTCACAGCCCAGGTAAAAAATTGGGCACAGGCACCGGCAGTAAGGGCGGCTGCCAGACTGGTACCACTGCGCTGCTCATATCCGCCTCTGAGATTTGGCCCTGTGATATCTGTACAAGGGGCACACAAATCCGGTTTATAGCTTCCAAGCCGCGTAAAGCCACGACCGGAATCCTGATAGAATGCACCGGTAATAGGATCGTAGCCGGATACACTGATAGCATTGGCGGTACTGGAGGGAGAGGTCAGAGTGATATCAGGATCGGAACGCAAAAAATAAGCATGATTGCCGATGAGAGACTGGCCAGGCAGATAAGAATCAAAAATACTGTTATCCATATTGGAATAGACGAGAATCCGCCATAAACCTTCTGTCGGTCTGATCATACGGACAAAAATCACTTCATCTCCGGAAAATGCTTCCACCAGCTCATAATATACGGAAATGGTAGTTTGTTCAAAAACGAGAGTTACTTCCTCAAGCTGCCCGAGACGGGCAGGGATTTTTGTAATGCGTTCTCCGGTGGGAGATTCGATGGCAATCGAAAGAACCGCCGGATTCTGCCCCCATATTTCAAATACAAGGCCATCTACATTTTGATTCACATATATTTCCATAATATCAGGAGTTGCGGCATTCAAAACAATTCCACGGTAATGATTTCTGCTGTTTCCTTCGTTGCCCACAGGGACGCAGATGCAGGCATTCGGATAAAATGACACAGAACTGACAATATTGTCCAGGGAAGAAAAACCACTATGTCCTCCGAGACCACTGCCCAAACCGAATGCAATGGAGAGAGGAAGATTTTGTTCAAGGGCATATTGACGCAGATAATTGATCCCCAGCATAACATCATTTTCCTGATAAGTATTTGTGTCGGAATCAACAAAATAGTAGTCCCTGAAAAACTGTTTTGCCGGTTTGAGTTTTACGATGACAAAGCGGGCCTGCGGTGCGGCACCCACAAAGTCATATACAGGGTTGGCAGATCCACCGGCCACACCGGCAAGAAACGTACCGTGTCCTCCGGAATCTGAAGTTTTGACGTATTCCAAAGGATTAGGCTGCGTAAGGGCATAATTAATATCTGCTTCGCTATATTCTGTACCATAGCTGATTCCTTTTGGAGGTGTGCCATCAGAGACTGTCTGGTCCCAGATAGACAGAATACGGGTTTTTCCATTTTCATCAAGAAAAGCGGGATGGGTATAGTCGATACCGCTGTCTGCAATGCCGATAATCACGCCCTGTCCTTTTAACTGAAGCACAGGCTGGTTGGACAGGCGGGTGATGCCGGTCACTTCAAGAGCAGTAGTGGACATTTCTGTGTATAATCGGGGCAGAGTGCCGTGGGAAAATGCATTAGCCGGAATAAGATTTGTGCTTGACAGCGGGGTATAGACAGAAAAGTAACGGCTGCTGATTCTTTGATAGCAGTTGCTCTGGAAAGTTGAAAGAATCTCAGGAGTCATAACAGATGCGTAGATAAGAAAGTCTATCGTATCTTCGGACATAATAGTTTCCTGACAATTATCGGACATAAGTTTTTCCTGATTTTATCATGATTGATAATAATTATGAACATATGGTTAATTTTATTCCCGGCTATTGAAATAACTTTTATTTGTGATAAAATAAGCTGATTAGTCATTTGCGAAGGGAGATATCTAATGGCAAAGGGAAATAAGTTTTATGCAGTAAAAAAAGGAAGAATCACAGGTATATATCGTACATGGGATGATTGTAAAAAACAAATAGACGGATATCCGGGAGCCGTTTATAAAAGTTTTGGCACAGCAGGGGAAGCTGCAGCATTTCTGGGATGGACAGGCAGTAGTGAAGATGATATTGAAGAGTGTGAAATCGTAGCTTATGTAGATGGAAGCTATAATATTGCTACCGGTGAATATGGAAGCGGTGTAGTAGTTATCCGGGATGGGGAGGAAGTTTATCTGAAGGAAAAGGGAAATCAGCCGGATATGGCAGAGATGCGTAATGTGGCAGGAGAAATTATTGCATCAGAGCTTGCAATGAAATATGCTCTGGAGCAGGGATTTCACTCGATTGAAATCGTACATGATTATGAGGGCATTGCAAGATGGTGTCTGGGAGAATGGAAGACCAATAGGGAAGGGACCAGACGTTATAAAGAATTGTATGATACATATAGCAAATCGTTAAAAATAAAATTTACAAAAGTAAAGGGACATTCGGGGGATGTATATAACGACATGGCAGACAGATTAGCGAAGCAGGCAGCAGGAATTACTGATTAAGTGATGGGAAAAAGATTAAATTCAAAAGAAGGGGCATAGAATAAAATGAGAAATAAAAAGAGAGTTATTATGATAGCTGTCATATTAATCACCATTATTTTTATTTTCTTCCTTGTGGCATTTTTGTCAAGGGATAAGAAAAATCAGCAGGAAACAGGGAAGACATCTGGACGGGAAAGCACATCGGAAGAACTGGAAATTACCACACTGGCAGAGGAGGAAACCATAGGGCTGGAGGATGCGACTGTAGATCAGGCGGAAGGAAATATTGATGAGACAGTAAATCACGAGGAAGTAGAGAAGGAAGATGAACTTCCTTATCTGATAAAAGTTAACAGAGCACAGAATTGTATTACCATTTATAAAAAAGATAAAAATGGGGAATATACGGTACCATATAAAGCAATTGTCTGTTCTACAGGAAAAAACGTGGGAGATACACCATTGGGAGATTTCAATACGTTAAAAAGCTATGAGTGGCTGTTGATGGTAGATGGTTCCTATGGACAGTTTGCCTACCGCTTTTATGGTTCCATCCTGTTCCATTCGGTTCCCTATTTTTCTAAAAATAAAGGGGATTTGGAGTACAAACAGTTTAATAAGCTGGGAGAGGCTGCTTCGCTTGGCTGTGTGAGAGTCTGTGTAAGAGATGCAATCTGGCTGATTGAAAACTGTCCGGTAGGAACAGAAGTGATTGTTTATGATGATGAAACATCACCTGGCCCGCTTGGAAAACCGGAGATGATAAAGATACCGGAGAATTCTCCATACAGGGGATGGGATCCTACGGATCCGGATCCGGAAAATCCATGGAATGATTTTAGTGCTGAAATTACGGTGGATAGTTCAGTATCCATAGCTGTAAATAAGTATTCCATGGATACGATAGTGGAGAGAATCGGTGCTACGGCAGTAGATACCTGTGGCAACGATATTACAGATAAAATAAAGGCCACGGGGCTCATCAATTACAACAAGCTGGGAACGTATACATTAATACTGACTGTGAAAGATGCCATCGGAAGAACGGATACAAAGACGGTCAGTATCAAGGTGGAGAAAACGGAAGTCACCACTGCAAAGCCGACGACGAAAGTATCTCAGACTACAACTACAGCACCTGCAACCACAACCACAACGCAACCGGCTACTACAACGAAAAGTTCTACATCAGGTTCCGGTCAGACAACGACTCAGAAACCAACCCAGAAACCAACCCAGAAGCCAACCCAGAAGCCAACCCAGACTACAGTGACTCTGCAAATCACACCGAAAGATATCTGGGAGGGACAGTATAATAATCTGAATACGGCACTGAAAAATATGGGCTGCAAGGCGGTATACTCCAACGGAACAGTGGTGAGTGATGCATCTTCGTGTGTTTCACTGGTTTCAGGAAAAATCGATTTTAGCAAGGAAGGAAGTTATCCGCTCAAGGTTAAATATACAGATGCCAATGGTATTTCCAGTGCGGAAGTTTCGATTACGATAAATATTGTAAAGAGAGCTGTCCTCAGTGCAGAGATCACTGAGATTGAGGTAAGTGCAGGAGAGTATACAGTACAGGGCATTTTAAGTAAAATGAACTTAAAAGCCTCAGATTCAAAAGGGAACAAGATAGATAATGTAGATCCTATGATTCAGGTGACGGGTACTCTGGATCCTGATGCAGAAGGGGAATATAAAGTACAACTGCAGTATACAGATAGCTATGGAGTTCCAAGTAATGAAATCAGTGTTCTGATTAAAGTGAAATCAAAAACAGAAGGAGAGCAATGAAGAATTTTTTATTAGAAAAAATTTTTCAAAAGATAGTCAATCCAAAAAAAATATTCCATATCGCAGCCGGAGTTCTGCTGTTTTTAGCATTATGCTATGCCTTTTATGCGGGTATTACGGTGAACTCGGCTGTGGTTCAGACAAAAGAGAGAAAGCTGCCAATTTACTCTGTGGAGACAGATGAGAAAGTGGTGGCTTTAACTTTTAATTGTGCATGGAATATTGATGACCTGGATAGTATATTGGATACGTTGAAGAAAAATAAAATCAAGGCTTCGTTTTTTATGACCGGGGAATGGGTAGACAATTATCCGGAAGCAGTGAATAAAATAGCGGGAGCCGGCCATGATCTCGCAAGTCACGGAGATACCCACGCACATATGAATCAGCTTTCCGCAGAGGGCTGCCGAGAAGAAATCAATGGTGTACATAAGAAGGTATTTGAACTGACCGGAGTGGAAATGGATCTGTTCAGACCTCCTTATGGAGAATACAATAATGCGGTAATCGAAACAGCACAGTCATGTGGATATTATCCGATTCAGTGGGAAATAGATAGTCTCGACTGGAAAAACTATGGAGTGGAAGCCATGACGGAGAGAGTGGTGGAAAGTGATAAATTAGCCAATGGTGCCATCATCCTTATGCATAACGGCACCCAGTACACAGCCATAGCGCTTCAGGGCATTATAGACGGACTGGAAAATAAGGGATATGATTTTGTTCCGGTGTCTGAACTAATCATAAGACAGAATTATACCATAGACCATACCGGAAGGCAGATTAGGGAAAAGTAATTCATAGATAGAAAAAACACTTGTGTAATTTCAAAATGAGTGTTAAAATAAATCGTGGTAAACAAAATAGAGATGATAAATGCAAAGAGGCATAATAATTTCCAAGGGATTATTATGCCCTTTTTAAATAAATTGCCCAGATGGCAGAAAGAGGTTATAAATGACAAAAAAAGACATTTTGGAATTAGTGGAGGATGAAGGTGTAGAATTCATCAGATTACAATTTACGGATGTATTTGGCACATTAAAAAATATGGCAGTTACTTCAAGTCAGTTAAAACATGTTCTTGAGGACGGATGTATGTTTGACGGTGCAGCTATTGACGGATTTGCCAAGTTGGAGGAATCTGATTTATTTTTAAAACCGGATCTGGATACTTTGGAGATATTCCCATGGAGACCACAGCAGGGAAAGGTGGCAAGACTGATCTGTGATGTACAGAAACCGGATGGGACACCTTTTGATGGTGATTCCAGACAGATATTAAAGAGAGTAATCAAGGAAGCAGAGGACATGGGATATACATTCAATGTAGGTCCGGAATGTGAATTCTTCCTATTCCATACAGATGATGATGGACTTCCGACTACATTGACCCATGAGCAGGCGGGATATTTTGACTTGGGACCGCTGGATTTAGGAGAGAATGCCAGACGTGATATGATTTTGAATCTGGAGGAAATGGGATTTGAAATAGAGTCTTCCCATCATGAGATGGCACCGGCTCAGCATGAAATAGATTTTAAATACGCAGATGCACTTACGACGGCAGACAACATCATGACTTTTAAGCTGACAGTAAAAACGATTGCAAAGCGTCACGGTCTGCATGCTTCATTTATGCCAAAGCCAAAAGCCGGCATCAACGGTTCCGGCATGCATACCAACATGTCATTATCAAAAAATGGCGTCAATATTTTTGCAGATGAAAACAACGCAAGCGGACTGAGTCAGGAAGCATATCAGTTTATTGCAGGTATTATGAAACATATTAAAGGTATGTCACTGATTCTAAATCCTACGATTAATTCATATAAAAGATTAGTGCCCGGATATGAAGCTCCCGTATATATTTCATGGTCAGAGACAAATAGAACTCCATTAATCCGTATTCCGGGAGTGCGGGGACAAAGTACGAGAGTAGAGCTTAGAAGTCCGGATCCGTCCTGCAATCCATATCTGGCATTGGCAGTATGTTTAAAAGCGGGATTAGACGGTATTAAGAACAAATTAGTCTGTGAAGAGCCGATTAATAAAAATAATTACAGTATTACAGAAGATGAGATAGAAAGCAAGGGTATCGAGCGTCTTCCAAAAAATCTTTATGAGGCAGTGGAAGAGTTTAAAAAAGACGAATTGATTCAGGGTGTGTTAGGGAAGCATGTTTCAGATGAATATGCAGAGATTAAAATGAAAGAATGGCAACAGTATGAGGAGCAGATAACTGATTGGGAAATTAAGCAGTATTTATACAAAATCTAAAGAAAATGAAGGATTGAGGTATATCAATGGCGAATATCGTAGTAGCATTTCCAAAAGTTGAGGACGCGATCAGTATAAAAAATCTTTTAGTTCGAAATGGTTATCCTGTTACGGCAGTTTGTACTTCCGGCACAAAAGTTCTGAGTACGATTGATGATTATAATGATGGAATTATTGTCTGTGGTTATAAACTGAACGATATGTTGTTTAGTGAATTGCGGGAGAGTGTTCCGGCTGAATTCGAGATACTTTTGCTGGCATCAGCTATGAAAATCAGTTCATCTGATTGTACCGGAGTAATCACCGTTACCATGCCGCTGAAAGCGGGAGATCTTCTGAATACTATTGAAATGCTTTCTATGAATATAGCACGACGGAAGAAAAAACGAAAGAATGTTCCAAAGAAAAGGACGGAAGAGGAGCAGAAGACAATTGATCAGGCGAAGAAAATTTTGATAGAAAGAAATCATATGACAGAATCTGAGGTTCATCGTTATATGCAAAAGACAAGTATGGACAGTGGAACGAATTTGGTGGAGACTGCCCAGATGATTATCAGAATCATGTTAAATTAGCAAATATGGTTGCAAATAATTTTGTTTGAGAGTATCATATACGGGAAGGATTAATTTAATAAAGGAGACGGTTATGTTTAAAATTAATGATAATTATTTAAAATTACCAGGTAGTTATTTATTTTCTACAATTGGAAAAAAAGTTGCTGCTTACAAAGCAGAAAATCCGGATAAGAATATTATCAGTCTGGGTATCGGTGATGTGACACAGCCACTGGCACCGGCAGTTATCAAGGCAATGCACAGTGCTGTCGATGAGATGGCGGATGCTGCTACATTTAAAGGATATGCTCCGGATCTGGGATACGAGTTTTTGAGAAAAGCCATTGCGGAAAATGATTTCAAGGCAAGAGGTGTTGATATTGCTTTGGATGAAATTTTTGTAAGTGATGGTGCAAAGAGCGATTCAGGTAATATCGGAGATATCTTCTCTGTGGATAATAAAATTGCTGTGTGCGATCCTGTTTATCCGGTTTATGTAGATACAAATGCTATGGCAGGCAGAACCGGAGTATATGATAAGACAACAGAGAGATGGACAAATGTAATCTATATGCCTTGTACTGCAGAGACAAATTTTGCTCCTCAGCTTCCGGAAGAGACACCGGATATTATATATCTGTGTTTCCCGAATAATCCTACAGGTTCTACGATTAACAAGACAGAGCTTCAGAAGTGGGTTGATTATGCGTTGAAGGTAGGAGCAGTGATTATCTATGATGCCGCTTATGAAGCATATATTTCTGAGGAAGATGTGCCACATAGTATATATGAGTGCGAAGGCGCAAAGGGTTGTGCCATTGAAATCAGAAGCTTTTCTAAAAATGCAGGATTTACAGGTACAAGATTAGGTTATACAGTCATTCCGAAGGATTTGAAGAGTGGCGATGTGACATTAAACAGCTTATGGGCAAGAAGACATGGAACAAAATTTAATGGTGCTCCATATATTATCCAGAAAGCCGGAGAAGCTGTTTACTCTGAAGAAGGAAAGAAACAGACAAAAGACCAGGTTGCTTATTATATGAATAATGCAAAGATTATCAGAGAGGGCCTTGCAGAAGCCGGTTATACAGTATCCGGTGGTGTAAATGCACCATACATCTGGTTAAAGACACCGGACAAGATGACTTCATGGGAGTTCTTTGATTTATTATTGAATCAGGCAAATGTAGTCGGTACACCAGGTTCTGGATTTGGTCCAAGCGGTGAAGGTTACTTCAGACTGACAGCCTTTGGTTCTTATGAGAATACATTAGAAGCACTTGCAAGAATTAAAGCTTTATAGAATAAAAAAAGAAAGCATCAATCATCGATTGGTGCTTTCTTTTTCTCTAATTGATCATCTGTATAAAATGTTCATGAATTCGTGTATCATCACAAAGCTCCGGATGAAACGCCATAGCAAGCTGAGACTTGTACTGTACAGCCACAATATTGCCGTCTACTTTGGCGAGAACGTCCACGTCATCTGAACAGGATTCAATATATGGGGCTCTGATAAATTCCATTGGAACAGTACCGATGGATTTAACCTCTGCTTCACAATGAAAGCTTCCGAGCTGTCTGCCATAGGCATTACGTCTGACGGTAACAGGCAGTGAAGCGAAATAAGACTTTTCATCATTGCTGATTTTTTCTGCCAGAAGAATCAGTCCCGCACAGGTGGCAAGGACAGGAAGGCCGTTTAAAATCTTTTCTTTTAATGGTTCAAACATACCAAGATCATTTAAGAGTTTTCCCTGAACAGTGCTTTCGCCACCCGGAAGAATTAATCCGTCAAAATCCTGTTCCAGATCTTCTTTTTTTCTTAACTGGATTGTGGAAACTCCCAGCTTCTGAAGCATTTGTTCGTGTTCGATAAAGGCCCCCTGCAGGGCCAGTACAGCAACTGTCATAAAAAACCTCCTATTAGATGCCACGTTCTGCCATCAAAAGTTCTATTTCATCTTTATTAATTCCAACCATAGCTTCGCCAAGATTTTTTGATAATTCAGCAATCATCTTTGCATCTGTATAATTTGTAACGGCTTTTACAATCGCATTTGCACGTTTAACCGGATCTCCGGATTTGAAAATACCGGAACCTACAAATACACCATCTGCTCCAAGCTGCATCATCAGGGCAGCGTCTGCAGGAGTGGCAACACCGCCGGCTGCGAAATTAACAACAGGAAGCTTTCCGTTGTTATGAACATATTCTACGAGTTCATAAGGAACCTGAAGTTCTTTTGCTTCATTAAATAATTCATCTTCACGCATAGAAGTGATTCGTGCAATAGCACTGTTCATCATTCTCATATGGCTGACTGCCTGTACGACATCGCCGGTACCCGGTTCGCCTTTTGTTCTTATCATAGAGGCACCTTCATTAATTCTTCTCAATGCTTCACCCAGATTCTTTGCTCCACATACGAAAGGTACCTTGAATTTTGTCTTATCAATATGATAAATGTCATCAGCAGGTGAGAGAACTTCACTTTCATCAATATAATCAATCTCAATTGCCTCAAGAAGCTGAGCTTCTACAAAATGACCGATTCGGCATTTTGCCATAACCGGAATGCTGACACTATTCTGAATCTCCTGGATCATACCCGGATCACTCATTCTTGCCACACCGCCTGCTGCACGGATATCAGCAGGAATCTTTTCCAGTGCCATAACTGCACATGCACCGGCTGCCTCTGCGATTTTTGCCTGCTCAGGAGTTGTAACATCCATAATTACGCCACCCTTTAACATTTGAGCTAATTCTTTATTTAATTCATACTGTCTGTTTGCCATAAAAAAATCCTCTTTTCTTTAATTTTATATGTAATCAGATTATAAACATTTTTGACCATAAATAAATGTTCAATTTAAACACAGATAATATGGTCAGATGATATGGCCAGTATGGTCAAAAAAATATTTGCTGAATGAAAACCCACATAGTATAATATTATGATGAGCCAAGGGACAAATGGACATAAAATACATGCTTGCATGTATTTTTATGTCTATGGGTCCCGCTAAACATGAGAAAGTAGCCATTTTTCGCAGAAAAATGAGCGAATTTCGAATGTTTGTGCCGATTTTGAGAGTGCAAAGCACGAAAAAATCGATATCAGGCTCATTTGTCGGGTAACTCCTTATGATGATACAAGGGTCAAAAGGTCAGAATTGCGGGAGTTGCGTAGCAACGGTGCAATTCGTGTATCAAATGAGGGGCAAAATACCTTTTGACCCGCCGAAATATGAGCATAAAAGTGGGGCGTAAGCACCACGATATGCGAATATTTTGCTGGATTTTGGGAGTACAAAGTACGTAACAATCCTTAGGTATCATAATATTATGATACAAGAGAGAATTATTAGGAGGTAAAATATGAAAGCGAATGAAATCACAGGAAATGTATTTGACAGAATTGGAAAGCAGTGGATGCTGGTAGGAGCCATGAAGGATGGAAAATCAAATGCAATGACTGCTTCATGGGGTGGCATGGGTGTAATGTGGGGTAAAAATGTTGTGTTTGTATTTGTGCGTGAAACACGATATACAAAAGAATTCATAGACAATGGAGAGACATTTTCGTTATCTTTTTTTGACGAGAGCAGGAGAGGAATGCTCAATTATATGGGAACTGTGTCAGGAAGAGAGGAAGATAAGATAGCAAAGGCGCAGCTTACAGTTAAGGAAGAAAGCCAGGCTCCCGTGTTTGAGGAGGCAGAACTTACACTAGTGTGCAGAAAAATGTATGCACAGGAAATGAAGGAAGAATGTTTCACAGATAAGGAAGCAGTAGAGAAATGGTATAAAGATGGTAATTATCATACAATGTATGTGGCAGAAATACTGGATATATTGCAGTAGACAGGAAACTCATAGTTATTTATCTTTGGGTAAAAAAAAGTTTAAAATTCGTACAAAATTAAATTGTTGCTTAAAGTCCTTATAAGTGGTAATATATATGAATGATGCGGAAAAATACCTGCATTATGTCTTTAATGTTTACAGGGTAATACATTAAAATGTATATTTGGAGGACTGAAATGGGAATTTTTTCAAAAGTATTTGGTACATACAGTGAGAGAGAGATAAAGCGGATTACTCCTATCGTAGATAAGATTTGTTCGTACAGAGATGAAATGATGGCATTGTCCGATGATGAACTTCGGGGCAAGACAGATGAATTTAAAGAGCGGTTGGGCGAAGGGGAGACATTGGATGATATTCTTCCGGAAGCTTATGCAGTTGTAAGGGAAGCTGCCAGAAGAGTATTAAATACAGAACATTATCGTGTACAGCTTATGGGTGGTATTATTCTCCATCAGGGACGTATTGCGGAAATGCGTACCGGTGAAGGTAAGACCCAGACCTGTCTTCTCCCTGCATATTTGAATGCATTGGAAGGAAAGGGTGTACATGTTGTGACTGTCAATGACTATCTGGCAAAGCGTGATGCAGAGTGGATGGGACAGGTACACAGATTTCTTGGCCTTACTGTCGGCTGTATCTTAAACAGTATGGACAGTAAGGAAAGAAAAGCCGCATACGATTGTGATATTACATATATTACAAATAATGAATTAGGATTTGATTATCTGAGAGATAACATGGTTATCTATAAGGAACAGATGGTACAGAGAGGGCTTCATTATGCTATTGTGGATGAAGTTGACTCCGTATTGATTGATGAGGCAAGAACTCCTCTGATTATATCTGGACAAAGCGGAAAATCCACAAAGCTTTACGAGATGTGTGATGTTTTTGCAAGACAGCTGACAAAGGGCGAATATCATGAGATGACCAAGATGGATGCCATCATGGGTGAAACTTATGAGGAAACAGGAGATTTTGTAGTAAACGAAAAGGATAAATTTGTAAACCTGACAGCACAGGGAGTGGAAAAAGCAGAACGTTATTTCCATGTAGATAATTATGCAGATCCGGAGAATCTGGAGTTGCAGCATAATATGTCGCTGGCATTGAAAGCAAATTATCTTATGTTCAAGGATAAAGATTATGTGGTAAGTGAAGACGGACAGGTTCTCATCGTAGATGAGTTTACCGGACGTATTATGCCGGGAAGAAGATTTTCCGATGGCCTGCATCAGGCTATAGAAGCGAAAGAACATGTGCAGATTAAGCGGGAAAGCAAAACACTTGCAACGATCACATTCCAGAATTTCTTTAACAAATATCATAAGAAAGCCGGTATGACAGGTACTGCTCTGACAGAAGAACAGGAATTCAGAAATATTTACGGCATGGACGTTGTAGCGATTCCGACAAATAAGCCGGTGGCAAGAATCGACAGAGAGGATGCAGTATATAAGACCAAGAAGGGTAAACTGAATGCTGTAGTTGAGGAAATCAAGTTAAGTCAGGAAAAGGGACAGCCTGTCCTCGTTGGTACAATTACCATTGAAGCTTCTGAGGAATTGAGTGCATTGCTGAATAAGGCAGGCATAAAGCATCGGGTGTTAAATGCCAAATATCATGAACTGGAAGCAGAGATTGTTGCGGAAGCAGGTATTCACGGAAATGTTACCATTGCAACTAATATGGCAGGTCGTGGTACGGATATTAAGCTGGACGAAGAGGCAAGAGCAGCAGGCGGATTAAAAATTATTGGCACGGAACGCCATGAGTCTAGACGTATTGATAATCAGCTGAGAGGTCGTGCAGGACGTCAGGGTGATCCGGGTGAATCTATTTTCTTTATTTCTCTGGAAGATGATATCATGAGATTATTTGGTTCTGAGAAGATGATGGCTGTATTTAATGCCACAGGTATCGGTGAAAATGACAGAATCGAACATAAGATGCTTTCCAGCGCCATAGAAAATGCCCAGAAGAAGATAGAGAGTAATAACTATGGAATCAGAAAAAATCTGTTAGATTACGATGCAGTAAACAATGATCAGAGAGAAATTATTTATAAAGAGAGACGCCGTGTGCTCGATGGTGAAAACATGAGAGACGTCATCTATAAGATGATTAATGATACGGTAGAGAGTAAGATCGATATGGTGGTTACAGACGACCAGCCTGCGTCACAGTGGAATATGGCGGAACTGAATGAAATCCTCCTTCCGATTATTCCGATTGCCCCTGTGGTAATTCCGGAAAATGAAGCTGCAGATATGACAGTGGCAAAACTGAAACAGCAGGTTAAGGAGCAGGCTGTCCACAAGTATGAAGCAAAAGAGGCAGAATTCCCTGAGACAGAGCAGATTCGAGAAGTTGAGAGAATTATTCTGTTGAAAGTAATTGATCGGAAGTGGATGGATCATATCGATGATATGGACCAGTTACGTCAGGGTATTGGCCTGCGTGCCCTTGGTCAGAGAGATCCTGTATCAGAATATAGAATTGCCGGATTTGATATGTTTGAAGACATGGAACAGGGAATTATGGAAGATACGGTTAAGAGTCTGATGCATGTTCAGATTGAGCAGAGAATCGAAAGAGAACAGGTTGCCAAGGTAACAGGTACAAACAAAGATGAGAGTGCTGTGAGAGCACCGAAAAAACGCGAGGAAAAGAAGATTTATCCAAATGACCCATGCCCTTGCGGTTCAGGAAAGAAGTATAAGCAGTGCTGTATGCGTAAAGCATAAAATGCCCATGAAAATATTTATAAAAGGATGTGATGAAGTGGTAGAATTAGATCAGTTTAAATATACATTAAACGGCTATGAAGGACCATTAGAAGAATTGAGGGATTCACTTTGACCTGGAAAATAAAAATCTCAGGATTGAAGAATTAGCAAGAAAGATGGAAGAACCGGATTTTTGGAATGACCCGGATAAGGCAAGCCATGAGACGCGGGAATTAAATAGTCTGAAAGATACGGTAAAGCAGTTTGAAGATTTAAAGAATTTATATGAGGAAGCACAGACACTTCTGGAGATGGGGTACGAGGAAGAAGATGAATCCCTGATTCCGGAAGTAGAGGAGGCTGTGAAGAAATTTTCGGAAGTTTATGAGAATCTGAGAATTACCACATTGTTATCAGGTGAGTATGACAGAGATGATGCCATACTGACTTTACATGCAGGTGCCGGTGGAACCGAGAGCTGTGACTGGGCTTCTATGTTATATCGTATGTATACAAGATGGGCAGAGCGTCGAGGCTTTGAGTACGAAGTGATTGACTTTCTGGAAGGTGATGAGGCCGGATATAAGTCTGTGACGATTATGATTAAAGGCGAAAATGCGTATGGATACTTAAAGAGCGAGAGCGGTGTACACCGACTGGTGCGTATTTCACCATTTAATGCTGCAGGTAAGAGGCAGACTTCTTTTGTATCATGTGATGTTATGCCGGATATTGATGAGGACATTGAGATAGAAATCAATGAAGACGATTTGAAGATAGATACCTATCGTTCCAGCGGTGCCGGCGGTCAGCATATCAATAAAACATCATCTGCAGTGCGAATCACCCATTTACCTACAGGAATTGTGGTACAATGCCAGAATGAGCGTTCTCAGTTTCAAAACAAAGATATGTGTATGAAAATGTTAAAGGCTCAATTATATCTGAAAGCAAAAAAAGAAAATGACGAAAAGATATCAGGCATTCGGGGAGAGGTATCAGATAACGGCTGGGGCAGTCAGATACGTTCTTATGTGATGCAGCCATACACCATGGTCAAGGACCACAGAACGAACGAGGAAGTGGGAAATGTACAGAGCGTTCTGGATGGAAATATTGATCCGTTTATCAATGCATATTTAAAATATATAAATAAGATGTAGAGAGGAGAACGTTTATGGAGGAAATGAAACCGGTAGTGTTTAAACTGGGCAATGAGCTATATGGCGTGGATATCAATCTTGTTCAGGGAATTGAACGGGAGCAGCAGGTTGTGAGGGTACCAAATACAGTTAGTTATATCAAGGGAATTATTAATCTGAGAGGCGAAATTATCCCAGTGTATGATCTGAAAGAAAAGTTTCAAATGAAGCATGATTCAGAAGAAGAGAGCCAGTATGTAATCGTGAAAGTCAAAAATTCGAAACTGGCATTAGAAGTGGATGGTGTGAAGGAAATTCATGATATTTCTTCCGAAGATTTATTCCGCGTGCCACCAATTATTTGCAATTCGGAGCTGAGTTATTTCAACAAGGTCATAAAAAGCGATAATTCATTAATAATCCTGATTCAGGTAGATAATTTATTAAGTGATGAAGAGATTGCACGTATTGATGAAATAGTAAATCAGTAAAAGACAGGAGGGAGGCTTGAAAGGGCTTCCCTTTTTGTTTATGATTTTTTGGTTGCATTCCCGATAGAAATGTGTTAATATCTCTCTGGTAAACACATGTGTTCGCCTCTGGTAAACACATATGAAACGAGAGAATGTTATGGAGTAAGACAAATATGGGAGAGAAAGAGAATAATAAGTATTATCTGATCAAGCAAAAAGCAGTACCGGAGGTTTTGTTGAAGGTAATTGAGGTGAAGCATCTTTTAGAGTCGGAAAAAGTCATGACGATTCAGGAAGCCACGGAGCAGGTGGGGCTCAGCAGAAGTTCTTTTTATAAGTATAAAGACGATATCTTTCCGTTTCATGAAAATGTAAAGGGAAGAACAGTTACTTTTGTATTGCAGATGGATGACCAGCCGGGAATGCTTTCAGAGGTCCTGAAAATTATTGCTCATTATTCGGCAAATATTTTGACCATTCATCAGACGATACCAATCAACGGAGTGGCATCGTTGACATTGAGTGTGGAAATCCCTCCACTTCTGGATACTTCTGTCATGATGATGGAACTAGAACAGAAAAGCGGAATACAGTATGTAAAGATACTGGCAATGGAATAAAAAGAAGGAGATTAAAAGAAAATGATAAACATAGCAGTATTAGGATATGGTACAGTAGGCTCAGGTGTTGTGGAAGTAATTACGACAAATAAAGAGAGTATCGCAAAGAGAATTGGAGAAGACATCAACATCAAATATGTGCTTGATTTAAGGGAATTCCCTGGATCAGCGATTGAAAATATTCTGGTGCATGATTTTGATACCATTGTAAATGATGAGGAAGTAGATATTGTAGTAGAAGCTATGGGTGGTATTAATCCGGCCTACTCTTTTGCAAAAGCATCCTTAGAGCATGGTAAGAGTTATTGTACATCAAATAAAGAACTGGTAGCCAAATATGGTCCGGAACTTTTAGAGCTTTCTAAAAAGATGAATAAAAACTTCCTGTTTGAAGCCAGTGTAGGTGGTGGTATTCCGATTATCCGTCCGTTGAATCAATCCTTGACAGCAGATGAAATTATGGAAATTTCAGGTATATTAAATGGTACTACAAACTATATTCTTACAAAAATGAGCAAAGAGGGACTGGATTTTGATACAGTATTAAAAGAAGCTCAGGAGCTGGGATATGCAGAAAGAAATCCGGAAGCTGATGTGGAAGGCTATGATGCCTGCAGAAAGATAGCTATTCTGACTTCTCTTGCTTATGGACAGCATGTGGATTTTGAAGATATCTACACAGAAGGAATCACAAAGATTACAGATGTGGATTTTAAATATGCTGCAAAACTTGGAAGAGTCATTAAATTATTCGGAAAGAGCAAACGTGTAGGGGATAAGTTCTTTGCTATGGTGGCTCCTTTCATGATTGATGATAATAATCCATTGTATAGCGTAAATGGCGTTTTAAACGGTATTTTGGTAAAGGGAAATGTATTAGGTGATGTTATGTTCTATGGCAGCGGAGCAGGAAAGCTTCCGACAGCCAGTGCAGTTGTATCGGACGTAGTAGATGCTGCAAAGCATAAGAATACACATATTATGCAGATCTGGAGCAGTAAGAAACTGGAGCTTTCTGATGTAAAAAGTGCAAAGAGCAGATTCTTTGTAAGACTGACAGGTTCATCAGATGCAAGATATGAAGAAGTAACATCTGTTTTTGGCAATGTGGAAATCCTTAATGTAGATGGTGTGACCGGTGAGTTTGCGTTTGTGACAGAAGTAATGTCAGAAGCTGATTATGAGACTGCAGCAGCACAGGTAGAAGGTATCATTACAAGAATCAGAGTTGAGTAGGAGGCATAACATGAAATATGTAGTCGTTTTAGGTGACGGTATGGCAGATGAGCCGATTGAAGCCCTGGGAGGAATAACACCATTAGAGTATGCAAAAACACCTGCTATGGACAGATTGTCCAAAGAATCAGAAATCGGTCTGGTACACACAATCCCGGAAGGCATGAAGCCGGGAAGTGATACAGCCAATCTTGCTGTATTAGGGTATGATCCTAAGAAGTATTATACAGGACGTTCTCCTCTTGAAGCACTCAGTATTGGTGTTCCCATGAAAGATACGGATATTGCAATCCGTTGTAATATTGTTACCGTATCTGATGATGACTTACCATATGAAGAAAAGACAATTATCGATCACAGTTCTTGTGAAATTTCGACAGAGGATGCAGCAATCCTGATGGAAGCAATCCAGAAGGAAATGAACGATGAAATATATCAATA
>JAXFDY010000161.1:0-7017 GCA_034172985.1 Lachnospiraceae bacterium | reverse complement strand
TTACAACAAATGCATATATATTGTCAGAAAATACACCCGGCAACTGGTAATCCAAAATAAAAATTGAATTCAAAAGATATCTCCATGTTTCCACATTGGTGTAATACTCTTTCACAGACAGTGTCGTTAAAAACGGACCTACCACTAAAGCCGTGAGGAATACAACAAAAATCAGCTGTGGAAATATTCTAAGACATCTTGCCTTAAAAAACTTTTTACAAGTTTTTTTACTCTCTGCACTCTTAGCTATCAAAAAACCTCCCGTGCAAAAGAACACCCCTACCGCAATTCCTCCAAAGGATAAAAAACCATCTGTCCACTGTGCCAGACCATCCGAATGTCCGCAACTGATTGGAAATGCATGGGAAAAAATCACCATTAATGCTGCTATAAAACGCATAATATCAAGATTATTATTTCTATCTCTTGTCAGGTCTCCCAGACAAGTTTTCTCTTTATTCTTTTCCATAATATCCTCTTTCTACCACATAATGTTCCTGCGGTTTCTTATACTGAATTTGACTTCTCACTTGTTCCATATAATTTCACTAAAATTCTCGCAATCCATGATGGCCAGAATTTTCTGTACATAACATAATCCTCTTCACTTCTTCCAGTCTCAGCTATGGCTGCAGATGTCTCAGAACCGGCATGAATTCTGTGAAAAGTAAGTGGCATATCGCAATATACAAATGCTCCTTTTAATCTGGAAATTCTCTCCCATGTCTCCCAATCTTCATTCGTCCGGAAATGATTCAGAAAGACGGGATTCATCAGATTGTCCTTTACATACGTTACTGACGGACAGCAGATTGGTGAACCCAGGGATAAGATTCTCCTCCTGACAAACTTTGAATTCCAAAATATTCTGACCTTTAAAGGCGTCAGCATAATTCTTTTGATTTTGAGAAGTGTATTATTTTTCACTTTCTTGCCATCCCTGATTTCGTAATAATCTGTAAAAAACATCAGTGGTTTTTTTGCCTTCTCCATATATTCAAACAATTTCTCCACGTAATGACTATCATAAATGTCATCCTGATGAGCAATGGTAATATAGTCCGTATTTGCTTGTTCATAGGCAAAATTCCAATCCTGAGTAATCCCGCTCTCCCCGCGATTGATATACATCGGAATCTGATATTTTTGTGCCAGATTTTCTATATAATCATTCGGTGTAGATGTAACCATGATAATATTTGTTTTTCTCGTTTGATTTTTTAAGGATAAAATACATTCCTCCAAAAATTCACTTTCTTTGTATGCACATATCGCAAATGTATGCTCCATAATTATCCCTTTCTCTCAGTTTTATCGTATTTTTTCAGATATATCATTGTAAAAAACCTACATATCATCATAATACAAAACATAATAACTGCATATCCTGCTGAAACACCCAGCATACCATAATTCTTTACTAAAAAAGGTATTAATCCCACTGCGACTCCTGCCCCAAAAAGACAACTGACAAGCAGGGTAAACTGTTTTCTCAAAATCGTAATGACATAGTAGAAAATAGTATACGTGGCATAAAATGCTCCTCCAAAAAGCAACAACAGCAATTCCGTTTTATAAGGAGCCAATTCCATGGAATATAAAAATCCCAATATAGCCAGTCCGACTGTATACATTCCTAAAATAACTACCAATGTAATTATAGCCACGATTCCTATTTCTTTCAACAAGATATTTCTGACATCTTTTTTCTTTTTTTCTTCCACTTTCACCGCTAATACCGTAATTAATGGTCTTGTCACAAATCCCATTAACAGATTTATGCAAAAGATAGGCATGTATAATACATTAAAAATAGCTACTTCTGCCTCCGAACAATACTGGTCAATCGCATATTTACTTGAATTATTAATATATAACATTAAATAGGAATTGACAACAATCGGAAATCCAACTACTAAAAGTGAACAAATATTATGCCAGTTACATTTTACCTTTTCTTTTATTTCAAAACAATCGATTATATTTACATCTATAACAAAAAAAAGAACAAGATAAACTACACTCATTGACAGCATTGCAAAAAATAAATTATGGAACAAACATATTATAATAATCGAACTGACAACTGCAGCGCACTCTTTCGTAAAACTGCTTTTACCAGAAATATCAAATCTATTATTTCTCTGATATGTTCCTTCGTATAAATCACAGTATGACTGAACCACCTTGTACAAACACAACGTCAAAACAATACTTGCTTTATATCCGTCATAGTGGTACACCCATACCCAGATAATGGATACGATTAACATTGCAATACAAGAAATAATTCTTAAGTTTCTATAATCATTAAATGAATACTTTTTATTGATATCTGAAGAATGAAATGTTCTCAGACAATAAGTTCCTATGCTGCTCAACTGCTGCGAGACAGATAATGCAATCGAATAAATTCCTGCTTCTGTTAATCCTAAAACTCTGGTCAGAACTAACAAGGTAATTACGGAAGAAGCAGAAATTATGCCACCTGACATAGCAGTCCAGAGAAATACATTTTTCTTTTTTACATCAACGAACAGCTTTCTCATGATTGTTTTCATTGTCAGGCTCCTCACTAACCGTTTCCGGAAGTTGTAAACAATATGGATAATGATTTTTTCTTTTCTCTACTGGCGGAAGCTGCATATAATCTCCATAGAAGCTTCTTAAAAGAGCATCGATATTCTTTGGAAATTTTATAACAACATCTTCAAAAGGTAATTCCTGAAGTGGATATGCTTCCCTCAGGTCGATTAAATTAGAATATGGTTTTGTATCGCAAAAAAATGCAATTCTGTTCGTCGGTTTATCATTATATTGACAACATACCTCTCTGCACTTGCGATATAAATATTTATGCGATATATGAAAAAGACTCATACATCCATGTACAAAACCACATGCCCCGTGAATTATTTTTCCCTTAACACCTTTAAATGGTAAAACAGGAAATGCAACATGTCTTAGAATCAGTAACTTACTCCAAAACCATGCCTTTCTTGCCTGTTTTTGAAATTCTTCGTCATTATCTGATGTATAATCAAAGGCATACACATCCAGAAATATCCCCAGATCACATTTAACATTTTTCATAGATTCCTCTATGAATTTTGTTCCTTTTATCATGATTCTGGCGGTCATCAATGGATAATTTTCCATCTCCCGGGCATCTGCAATTGTATATTTATGAGAATAATCTTTTTTAATGACTTCCAGCATTTTCTCATAATCCTTACGCGGTAATGCAATATCAATATCATCATCCCACGGAATGAATCCTTTATGACGTAATGCACCTATGCCTGTTCCTGCAAATCCAAAGCTTGTCAGATTATACTCTTCACAAATTTTTAAAAAGTCTTTCAAAATTCCCATTTCTAATTTTTGAACGGCTTTTAATGTTACTTCATCGTATTCTTTCATGATCTACCTCACACTAATATGTCATACCCAGAACTTGCCTTCCGGATGATTCATCGTAACTTCAGTTCCACCCTGATATTGCTCATATATTTTAGATGCAAAATATACATCATGTAAGGATATGCCAATATTATATGCTAATATTCTCTCTTGTTCATTTTCCCGGCCCGGTATTATGTGATTAACAACGTCCGATACTTCCCCGAATTTTTTAAACTTTGAGAAGTTTTTAAAATGAGCCACATGTCCTGTATCATCTGCAAAGACTTTATCAAAAGATAAGTCACAGCTGCTAAAACCTCTGGTATGAATCGGTACCAGCAGGGCACCTGGCTTAAACCAGGTATCATCTGCAATATCTTCCTCAAAATAAGTTGCAGCAGAAATCACTACATCACTATCTTTAATCACCTCTTCATAACTATCCCGATACTCAAATTTCAGATTTGGATATACGGATAATTCTTTTGCAAATAATTCATGCTGATTTTTATATTTCAACAACTTAATCAGATAGTTATTATCCTTATTAACCTCTGCCAGAATCTTTATGGCAGCGCGGGCAGTATTGCCCAGGCCAATCACTCCCAGATTTTTTACATCAGACTTACCCAAATGATTGATGGAATGAACAGCTACTGCTCCTGTCCTCATGGCGGTAATGAAATTTGCATCCATTAATGCCACTAATTCTCCGCTTTCAAGATTATATAACATTAATTTACTATCCAATGACGGCTCTCTGTCCGAATAACGATTAACAATTTTCACGCCAAAGTAACCTTCCTCCT
The DNA here is from genome assembly GCA_034172985.1 of Lachnospiraceae bacterium. Lineage (GTDB taxonomy): Bacteria > Bacillota > Clostridia > Lachnospirales > Lachnospiraceae > CAG-303. The sequence goes on along the minus strand of JAXFDY010000161.1, from coordinate 2,803 downwards.
GAAGTATGGATGGCATAGTATTATAAAAACCATCATTTTGATATTTTAGACTAATTTTATGTGGCAAAACATATTGTTGTTTTTTTCTGATAACCTCACTAACCCAGTCATAACAGCATTTAGGCGATATTTTCATATTTAAAATTTCTTCATGTGTAATGATTCTCATTCTTATCTCCTCTAATTTAACACTGATTCTAATGCTTCTATCAATTTCTGATTATCCTTCTCATCCCTGACTGCAATCCGTACATACTCACCTTCATATCCTGTTTTTTGTATCTTAGAAGACAAATCTTTAATTAGAATATTGTATTTTGTAAGAAGTAATTTTGTAAGTTCTCTCGCCCCTACCTCTCCGGTTAATCTGCACATTACATAATTTGCCTGCGTCGGCAATACTTCTATTCCCGGTATGTCTGAAAGTCCTTTTAAGAATTTTTTTCTGGTATCATAAAACTGTTGCAATGCCTTTGCATAATCATTTTTATACTTTTCAGCTATCTGCAAATAAAACTCACCAAAAGAGTTAATATTCCAAATCGCAACATCTTTTTTCATCATACTAATAAGTTCTTTATCAGCTGTCACGGCAATTCCAAGTCGTATTCCCGGTACTCCATAAGATTTTGAAATACTCTTAACCACTATGAGATTTTTATGCTTTTCTAATGTTTCGTTTTCAACAAATGTAACGTGTTCCTGATCAGCAAAGTCAATAAAGCTCTCATCTATGATTAACTTCACTCCATGTTCTTCTGTCCAGGCCATCAATTTCTCTATTCCATCAGAAGTAATATAATTACCTGTTGGATTGTCAGGATTTACCAAAACCATTGTATCTACCATATGTTTTGAAAAATACTGGATTAAATCTTTTTCATCATATCTGAAATCTCTATTCTGCGGTACAAATCTTTCAATCTGTGCCTGATCATATCTATTTGGATATTCTTCGAAAGTAGGTGATACAATTCCAATTTTTCCGTCCAATTTTTCCATCAGAGATTTGATCAATTCAGCAGCACCATTTCCCACAACGATATAATCCTGCTTTACTCCAAAATTCTTTGAAGCCAGAAGAGAATTTACATACATTCCTGATGGATATTGAGTTAAAAGCTTTTCAAAATTTGCTTTCATTTCGTCAATCAATTTCTTAGGAGGATAATACGGATTTACTAAATAACAGAAATCCAACAGTTTTGGATATCTCCAATATCCGCCATATCTTGCCTGTAAGCGACTTGTTTTTTCTTCATCACTTTTTGCAAACATGGATTCCGCAATATCTAAATCCTGAATATCATCTATCTCATACCATAACTGTCCATCTAACCGCTTAGCCATAATTTCAGGATCATCAAGTAATGTAATTACTCTTAATACCTGTTCATAATATTCATTGTTTCCTAATGCTTTAGAATAAGCATCTAAAAAAGGAACATAGTGGGTCTCGGAAAAGTGTTTACTAAACTTATATATATTTACTGTTTTATAGTAATATGGAATGTCATCAAATACAAATTTCTTTCCCGGAACAAATGACTGGATAGAATCATCTTCCCCTATTTTTACTACTGTTCCATCCATCCAGCTCTCATACTTATCCACTAAAGCCAGCGTTTCCCTCTCATCTTCTATCAGAAGTCTGAGTACATCATCTTCAAAAATCAGATCTGACTCTAACAACAGTGTATCATTCTCTAACAGATACTCTTTTGCCAATGCTAATGAATAAATATTGTTTGTCTTATCATAGATTTTATTTTCAACATACTCAATCTTGGTTTCAATATTTAAAGTTGCAATATAATCAATTAACTTCTGTCCTTCATAACCAACAACTACTACGATGCGGTCCAGCTTTAACCGGTCAAGCTGGCATAACATTCTTTCAATCAATGTGACACCATTTACTTTTACCATACATTTTGTATTATTTGCGGTCAGATCTTTCAAACGCTTTCCCATTCCTGCTGCGAGTATAATTGCCTGCATATTCCCTGTTTCCTTTCTCGTTTTTTATCTTTTTAATCTATTTAACGCACTGAATAACGCTCTGATGGAGGCTCTTGTGATATTTGTACTTACCCCGACACCATAAGTCGTTTTATCCGTTTCTAAATCAGTCACACAGATATAAGCTGCAGCCCGTGCTTTTGAACCTTCGTCCAGTGCATGTTCTGAATAATCATTGAGTTTGATATTCACACCTGTTACTTCATGTAATGCATTCTTAACGGCATCAATCGGTCCGTTTCCTGTCACAACTACCTTCTTATCTTCGCCCTCGTATTTAAACTCCAGACTCACCTGTGTATCACCACATGGAGTATTATCGACATCTTCCATCTTACAGGATACAAATGTATACGGATATTCTCTTTCTGTCTTGAAAGTCAGATATTCTTCACGGAATTTTTCCATGATCGTTTCCGGTGCAACTTCACCATGCTCCTCAGCGATCACCTGGATCACATCTGCAAACTCCTTATGCATTCCCTTCGGAAGCTTAAAACCAAAATAATTATCCATCACGAATGCAACACCACCCTTACCGGACTGGCTGTTGATTCTCACGATCGGCTCATATTCACGACCAAGATCCATTGGGTCAACCGGAAGATATGGAACCTGCCAGATACCATCTTTTCTTTCTTGCATTGCCTGCATACCTTTGTTAATCGCATCCTGATGAGAACCGGAAAATGCGGTAAAGACTAATTTTCCTGCGTATGGATGACGCATTCCCACCTGCATCTTGCAGCATCGCTCATAAACTTCAATAACTTCATTGATA
>JAXFDY010000146.1:0-7903 GCA_034172985.1 Lachnospiraceae bacterium | reverse complement strand
CAGATTTTGAGTCCAGACTGCCGGAATATCTTCAGAAAGCACTGCATCCAACGGTATCAGTGGCATAAATCGCTATTTTGTTAGCTGAAATATAGAGTTTTCATGGTACAAGTCCCATTTGGGGTATGGGAAGTCTTAGTTGCTAATATAATATTTGGAGTTGTTTGCACAAAAAGACTTATAGTAGAACATACCCTTTTGAATAAAATTACCGGAGTGTTATTGTTTTTGTTACCTTTGACATTGTTTTGGATAAATTTCAAATATAGTGCTATGGTGGTATGTGTTGTGGCAACATTTGCTGCAATTCAATAAGGATATTATATTAGAAAAGGACGAGAAATCGTTTAGTTTTTAAGAGAAAAATTTAAAGATGCAGGAGCAAAAAATATGAGAAAAGATATTATAATCAGACAAGAAAGTGCTAAGTACTATATTCCGGAACTGTCGTTTGTGGCGGAACTGGATGGAAAGATAGTAGGACATTTTTTGTTTTCGAAGTTCCCATTGTCCCCAAATGCAGATGGCGGGCATGGAGATGATAGTGATATTGTGATGCTGGCGCCGGTATCGGTGCATGCTGATTATTTCCACCAGCATATAGGTGTCACTATGTTGACATTGGGCATTCAAAAGGTAAGAGAGAGGGGGTATAAGGGGATTACTGTAGAAGGAGATTATAATTTTTATAATCGAGTGGGATTTAGAACTTCATCGGAGTATGGTATTTATCCCACAAGCGGTTATCCTATGACAGAACCCAGATGCATGATGTGTCAGGAAACAGAAGGAGGTTCGCTAAAAGGGCATGGCGGTTATGTTGTTTATGACATGTATTACAATGCATAAGAGATGAAAAATGGGATTTTTAAGTAAGGCAGTAACATGATTTGAATTATGAGGTCAAGTGATTTGGCACAATGAGATAGGAGGAATTATATGATGAAAAACTTAAAGATGAGAACTGTACTAACAGGTGTGATATCGATTATAGTTGTAATTTGTATTACAATATTGTACCTTAGTGCGCAGTCGGGCATGACGGCACTAATGAAAAAGTCTGCGTTGGAAAATATGAAGTTAGAATTAAATGCGCAGGCAACGTTAATTGAGGAATATATTGACCATCAGGAGGATTTGCTGGTGGAATATAGTGTGAATCCTTTGGTAGCAGATTATTTGAAAAATCTTTCCGATCAGGATAAGCAGAAAGCAGTGCAGGAATTTACGCAGGAGTATTATGGATGTCTGGATAATTGGGAAGGGCTATATGTAGGAGAATGGAATACGCATGTTGTTGCCCATTCAAATCCGGAGGTAGTTGGTATTACAACGCGTGAAGGAGAAGGCTTAAAAGCACTTCAGGACGCTATTACAAATGCAAATGGAGTTTATAATGCGGGTATTATCGTATCACCTGCATCACAAAAATTGGCCCTTTCCATGTATTGTCCCGTTTTTGATGCAGATAATAAGACAATATTAGGTTACGTCGGCGGAGGACCATTTGCAGAAGGTCTAGAGGGGATTTTAGGTAATTTAAGAACTACAGAAAGTGAAACTGCAAAATATACCATGATTAATGTTACATCAGAGATGTATATATTTGATGATGACGAAACACTAATTGCACAGCAAATAGAAGATGAAATGTTATTGAAGGTAATAGAGCAGATAGCAGCCAACCCCGGTGTAGAAAGCGGAGATATTTTGTGTAAGAATGAGGCGGGGGAGGAATATGTTGTGTCATATCAATACAATTCCGCACATGGTTGGGCAGTCGTATCCAGAGACAGCGAAAAAAAATTATATGCAGAAGTATATGATATTATGGCAGAACTGGGAATAATATGTCTCGTTTCATGTATAATGATAGGAGGACTTTCGTGGTTATTTATTCATATCAGTACAAAACCTTTAGCAAATGTGACACAAACATTACTTAACTTAAAGGATTTAAAAATCTATAAAGAGGATAAGTTAAGAAAGTACATAGGTTGTAAAAGTGAAATCGGACAAATTGCGACAGCATTGGATTCATTAAGTGATTCCTTTAGTGATATTATAGGTACACTTGGAATATGCTCTGATTCTTTGAATGATTCGGCTGTGAAAATGACGGAATCCTCTGAAATATTAATACGGTGTGTAGAAGAAAACGCAACAGCTACGGAACAATTTTCAAAGCGTATGGTTCAGGTTAACAATACAGTGGCGCAGGTAGATGAGAAAATCGGTGAAGTTGCAACTGTGGTTTCGCAAGTGGAATCTAAGATTAAAATGGGTAATACAAAGAGCACAGAGCTGATGGATAAGGTTTTGGAAATGCGTGAACTTGCCAGTGCATCTTTGAGTAATACGAATATTAAAATCGAAGAAAATCATAATGCGATACAGGAGGCTATGGTTAATCTACAGTCTCTGACACAGATAGATGAAATGGCAAAACAGATTTTGGACATTACAAGTCAGATAAACCTATTGTCATTAAATGCATCCATTGAGGCTGCAAGAGCAGGTGAAGCAGGAAAAGGTTTTGCCGTTGTAGCAGGAGAAATCGGTAATTTGGCGAACAGTTCCTCACAGACAGTAAATGAAATTCAGGCAATTTGTGTAAAAACGAAAGAGAATATTGCCAAGGTGCAGGAATGTTTTGATAATATTATAGCATTTATGCAGAAAGACATAAAAACACAGTTTGAAGATTTTGTACAGGCTACAAATGAATATAATACATCTATTGCACAAATTCAGGAAGTGATTGACGAGGTAAGTGAATGCTCTGATGTATTTGTGCAGGCGGTTGCAAACATTCAGAACCAAATCGATAATGTTCAAAATACTCCTTCGGGTGATATTGCCAGTACAGATGGTATTATGGAAAAAGTGGAGCAGACAAGGCACACAACGGAAGAAGTGGCAGGGATTGCGAAAACAAATGAAGAAAATGCCTTGTCAATTAAGGGAATTGTGGAACGCTTTTCATATTGAGAAAAGAAAATCTTATAAAACGAAAGCACTCGGAATTCTGAGAGGTTTGCCCCACAATATGGTGCAAACCTCTCAGTTATTTAGTATATAACAGGGAACTTCCCTGTCGGCAGATGGACCAGGGTCTTTCGACCAGCCCGACCAGCAATATTGTTACCTGCTATTATAAAGGAACAGATAACAGCGGTCAATTGAAATGTGTATGGAGGCAGATTATTTCTTGCCGGAATCCGCAATCTCTTCCAATGTACCAATGCTTTTGATAAAGTCCTGTTCAACCGGGGAAATGGTGTTTTCCAAGCGGTTCTTGTACTTGGTGTATTCGGCATGAGCCTTATCAAGTGCCTGCTTATGGCTGATGTGACCGCTACTGGTAAGAATATCACGGCGGGTCATTTTCAGATAATCGTCAATGGTTTCCAACCAGTCCTTCATATACATTGGTTCCTGATTAAGTAGGAAGTATATCAGTTCCTTGCGTTCTCTGTTGGAATCTAATAGATCCCATTCCTTTATCACTTCCTCAAAATCTGAAACCGTACGGGCACCATCCTCCAGTCGCTTTAAAGCAATTGCACGAAGCTCCCTTTTAAGCATTGTCTTATTGGGGTGCTCATTCTCCGGCTGGAAGTCATCATCCTTTATTGGGTGCAGCTCCTGCTCCAGCTCCATTTCATTAAAATGCTCTAATTCAATTTGTAATTCCTGATGTTTTCTAATGTTCATTTATCTGTAAAACCTGCCTTATGCATATTAGTCCGAGTCCATCATTCGCAAAACCCCTCCTAAATCTCCTATAGGTGGGGGAGTAATCTTTTTTGGATATAAAAGTATTACTTAAAGTGCGGGCTGATTTTTGTAATCAGTACAACGTCCAGTATAACATATTTCGAATGAATGTTCTGTATCTATTTATAGAAAATTCGAAAATATGTTCGGGTTTGATAAGAGAAAGAAAATGAGAGGAGGATTTGCTATGGAGTGGTATCAGTTAGATGCGGGAAAATGTCTGGAATTTAGCAAGAAGATGGCAGTGCTTGGAAGGCTGGTTCATCTTGAACTGATTTCAGAGAATGAATATATTCTGGCAAAGAATAAGATTATGAGTTCGTATCATATTCTGGAGTCTGAATATTTCAAAACCGGTGCGGGAAAAAGAGTTGCCTAGCAACCATAAGCTGTATTGGGTGGGTTAAGAAGGGTCTGTGTATGCGTTAATGTATATGCAGGCTCTTTTACTTTGTGGATGAATAAAAATATTTTCATACATTCGTTCACATTTTCATTTTTTAGTATGCTTGGTGCGAGAGGGATTATGAGGGCAATCCGGTTGTTATCACAAGACAGAGACTCGCAGCGTATGTGCGTGTCAGTACGGATGACGAGGAGCAGATTGAAAGTTTCCAGTCCCAGAAGAAGTATTATCAGGAGAAGATATCAGAGAACAAGGACTGGGTATTGGTTGGCATTTATGCAGATGAAGCCATTACCGGAACTAAGGTGGATAAGCGTGAGCAGTTTCAGCGGATGATTCAGGATTGTATGGATGGAAAGATTGGTGTGATTATGACGAAATCAGTGTCCCGATTTTCCAGAAATACAGTGGATATTCTTCAGTATGTGCGGCTTTTGAAGGATAGAGGCATAGCGGTGATTTTTGAAAAGGAAAATATCAACACCATGACGGAGCAGGGCGAAATGATGCTGACGCTTATGGGATTCAACGGATGTCTTTGATATGACTATCATCCGGAGGATAAGACCATTACTGTAAATGAAGCGGAAGCAGAAACGGTGCGACTGATTTTTGAATTGTATTTGCAGGGATATGGCACGTATACCATTGCCAAGCAGTTGGAAGCTCTCGGTAAAGTAAATAAAAAGGGCGTGGTAAAATGGACAGACAGCGGTATCCGTGGCATTATCAAAAATGAGAAGTACAAGGGGGATTTGCTGTTGCAGAAAACCATTACCACAGACCCTATTTCCAAAAGGCGTATTGAGAATTTTGGGGAAGAGGAGCAGTATTATGTACGTGATCACCATGAGCCTATCGTCAGTAGGGAAGTCTGGGAGCAGGCAAAGGAAATTCGCTTGTCCCGTTACCGTCAGACTGATAAAAAGACAGATGGCAAGAGAGAAAAGTATACTAAGAAATATGCACTTTCCAGTATGTGCGAATGCGGTTTCTGTGGTACAAAGCTTACAAGACGTACCCTTCACAGTAGTTCCAAGTATGAAACGCCGGTATGGTATTGCAGAAATGCTGCTAACAAGGGTAAGGAAAACTGTCCTAACAGTAAGTCGGTGCATGAATCCATTTTGGAAAATGCTTTTCTTGAAGCCTACAAGTTGCTGGCAGGAAGCTTTGATGATGTGATAGATTCCGTTGTCGGTGTTATCGAGGATATCAGTACCAATAATGAGGATATCGGCAGACTGAAAAAGGAGCAGAAGGCTTTGGAGAATCTGGAACAGCGTCGAAAGAAGCTTACCGACTTGTATCTGGATGAAGGCATTTTCAAGGAAGCATACGATGAAAAGTATGAGGACCTTTCCATAAAAATCCTAAAGTCCAAGGAAAATATAGAGATTTTGCAGGCGAATATTTCAAATCAGAAGGATGTGGGTAAGAGAATGGCATCTTTAAAGAAGGCACTTTCCGACGGCAATATTCTGGAGGAGTTTGACCGAGTGGTATTTGAAAGCATTGTGGAGAAGGTTATCGTGGGAGAGACAAACGATGATGGCACTGTAGATCCGTTTAAGTTGACCTTTGTGATGAAGGGCAATGGTAACAGTGTTATTCCGAATGCAAAGGATTGGTTCAAAGCTGAAAAAAGTACAATACAGTCAGCGTAGATTGTGGTATACTGATTAAGGTAGCAAGGCATCTGTTACTTTTATAAGTGGCAGGTGCCCTGATATAAAAACATTCATAAGGAGGGCTTGATTATGGCTAATCAGACTTTAATTTTGAATGTTAGTGATGAGATGAAATTAGACGATGTGAGACAGGAATTATGTGGTTTGGAGTGTGGTGAGGAATTGTGTTCTTCTTCATTAGACACTACTGAAGAATTGTATTCTTCCTCGGTACCCGACACAGGAAGGTAAGGCGATTGCAAGACAGAATCCTGATTTTAAGGAAGGTAGACCTAAGAAGTTTTCAAAGGCACAGATTGACCATGCAGTAGAACTGTTAAGTGATTATTCATACAAGCAGGTGGAACAGATGACTGGGATAAGCAAAAGTACATTGATACGTGCTAAAAAAAGAAGTGAGTTTGATTTTTATAGAATTATTAATGTGAATTTTGATGATTATGTTGATAAATTTGATAAAGTGACATATAATAATATTACAAATATATGCAAAACAACTACAAAAGTATACTAGGAGGAATCATTATGGCAGAACAAGTTTTGATTCAATTTCGTGCAGATAAAGCATTAAAACAGGAGGTTGCAGAAATTTACGAAACTCTTGGTATGGATTTACCTACAGCTTTCCGTATGTTCATGACTAGAAGTAAGATGGTTAAGGGACTTCCGTTTGAAGCAACGTTACCAGAAACGATAATTACAAGAGCAGAGGCTAAGAAAGCATTTTATGAGTTGAGAGAGCAAGCGGATGATGTACCAGAAATGTCTCTTGATGAAATTAATGCTGAAATATCAGCTGTCAGAGCGGAAAGAAAAAGGTAAGTGCTTATGATATATTATGTGGTTATAGATACAAATGTTTTCATTTCTGCCTTACTCTAAAAAAGAGCAGATGCAGCTACAGTACGAGTGTTAGATGCAATGTTTGATGGTAAAATCATACCATTGTATCATGAAGATATTTTGGCGGAGTACGATGAAGTACTTCATAGGAGTAAATTTCATTTTAAGGAAGAGACGGTTCAGTTGGTTATAAATGCTGTAAAGCAGTATGGGATAGAAGTGTTTCCGCAACCTACAGGTGAAATCTTGGTTGATATGGATGATTTGATATTCTATGAAGTTGCCATGGAGAAGAGAGAGGATGATGCTTATTTAATTACAGGTAATAAAAAACATTATCCGATAAGAGATTTTATTGTCACTCCTGCTGAAATGATGGAAATTATTGAAGGATAATTGTAGTAAAGCCTCATTGGTCGGAGTAAAATCTGGTTAGTGAGGCTTTGTATGTAACAATAAAAATACCCAATAATTTGAGAAAAGATATTCTCTTTACGATCGAATATATTGAGAAAAAGTATGGGTGTGTATATACTGAGGACAACAGAATATTTGAGTATATGTATGCGGCTGGTAACAAAAAAGGACAAAGAGAGGGAATAAATACTACTCTTCCAAGGGTGTATGAACGTTTGGGATTAAATGAAATGTTGGAAATGGTTTGCACGGGTAAAAAGAATCGGTATCTTTATCCCGCGGAGAGTTATAAGAAAACAGCAATATATAATATGCTTGTAAATGGAGCGAATATTGTTTATTTAGTAAAATTGACAGGATTAGATATTCAAACATTGTTGAGTGATTTTGAATATGATAGTTTAAATGTAAGGGATGTTGACACTAATTTGAATAGTTCTCTGCTTGCAAGTGATTATTATGAATATCTTTAATAGATTGAAGAAATTATATAAGACTATCATATGGAAACGACGTATATTGGTAAAAATTTATATATATTTTTAGAACGGTTCCTAGTTCAAATTTTTATAATGATTTCTTGTATAATACAAATTAAATAAATATCCTATATACAATATGGTGTTTTTGTGATAAAATACACTTAGAAAGAAGGTATATTTTATGAGAAATACATATTTAAATTTGACAGATGAAGATAGGGATTATTTAATCGCATTAACTAAAAAACGTACTATACAAGCTCGAATTGTAGATCATGCAAAGA
>JAXFDY010000084.1:0-44306 GCA_034172985.1 Lachnospiraceae bacterium | reverse complement strand
AAATGATGAACCTACCGAACCTCTGGAACCAACAAGATAGCCATCTTCGTTTGATTTCCAAACCAGCTTCTGTGCTATAATGTACATAACTGCAAATCCATTGGATATGATAGAGTTCAGCTCTCTCTCCAGACGCTCTGTAACAATCTCCGGCAGATTTTCTCCATACATGGAATGTGCTTTATTATAACAGATGTCTCGCAACATCTGATCCGAGTTTGGAATGACCGGAGGCGCCTTGTCCGGATGTACCGGTGAAAGTACTTCTATCATATCTGCTATTTTATTTGTATTGGTAATAACGACTTCTTCTGCTTTTTCAGCGCCAAGATAAGAAAATTCAGCCAGCATTTCATCTGTTGTGCGCAGAAACAGTGGTGCCTGATCATCTGCATCATCAAAACCTTTGCCTGCCATAATAATACGGCGGTAAATTTCATCTTCCGGATTCAGAAAATGAACATCACAAGTTGCAACAACCGGTTTATTGAACTGTTCTCCCAGGCGGACAATCTTTTTGTTTACTTCTATCAGGTTTTCTACTGTAGTCTCGCCTTTTCTGACCATAAACATATTGTTGCCATTTGGCTGTATCTCCAGATAATCATAAAAATTCACAAGTCGTGCAATTTCCTCATCACTTTTTCCACCATAGACAGCCTGATACAATTCTCCTGCCTCACAGGCAGAACCAATAATCAGTCCCTCCCGGTATTTTAAAAATTCGCTTTTCGGAATTCTTGGCTGACGATGGAAATATGTCACATGGGAATCCGATACCAGACGATACAGATGACGCCTTCCCAACTCATTTTTTGCAAGAATAATAGCATGATGAGACGGAAGCTTCTTGATAGATTCCACCGTGGACTGTCCCATGGCATTCACCGCATTCAGATCAAAAATATTTCTATCCTTCAGCATTTTGATAAACTTTACAAAAATTTCTGCAGTACATCCTGCATCATCCACGGCACGATGATGATTTTCCAATGACACTCCCAATGCTTTAGCAACTACATCAAGTTTATAACGATTGATGGAAGGAAGTAATACTCTAGCCAGAGAAACAGTATCCACAATTGTCTTTTTTACTTCTATACCGAGATCAGCACCATTTTTTATGATAAAACTCATATCAAAGTCCGCATTATGGGCTACCATCACACAGCCCTCGGAAAATTCCAGAAATTTTGGCAGTATTACATCCACAGTATCTTTATCCATAACCATACTGTCATTAATTCCTGTCAATTGCTCGATTCGAAATGGGATTGGAATCTTCGGATTAATAAATTCACTAAATCTGTCAACAATTTCTCCTCCGACTACCTTTACGGCTCCTATCTCGATGATTTTATCATATGTAGCACTAAAACCTGTTGTTTCTATGTCAAAAACAACGTATGCATCATCTAAAGACTGGCCTTCTGAATCAGTCACAATGTTTTTAATATCATCCACCAGATATGCTTCTACTCCATAGATAACTTTAAAATCGACTTTTTCCCCTTTTTTCTTATATTTATCTAAAATCTTATCCATACCATGAAGTGCTTCCGTAAATCCCTGTACATTTCCATGGTCTGTAATGGCAAGTGCCTTGTGACCCCAGCTGATTGCCTGGGCAAGAATATCTTTTGCTTCTGACACACCATCCATATCACTCATCTTTGTATGGCAATGAAGCTCCACTCTTTTCTCTACACTGGTATCCATACGTTTTACCCTAAAGTCAGTTCCCTTCATGATACCGTTAATCGACGCAATGGAGACCTCTTTATCATAAGTATCTAAGAGCGCAATTCCTTTCAGTTTAATAAACTTCCCTTCCTGAATCACATCCAGCATTTCCGGCAGAGCATCGTTTTTCACAAACATTTTAGCAGAAATTGTATCCGTAAAATCCGTAATATCAAATGTCAAAATAGTTCTTTCATTCCGTATCTCTCTGGTATCCCGGAAAATAATCTGTCCATGGATTATTACTTCTCCGCTTTCCTCTGTAATATCCTCTATTTTTGTGTATTCTCCATCAAATTCTCTTCCATAGAGTACATCAGGATTATCTGACTTTTTATAATACTCTTTTTTCTCTATTCTCTTCTCTATTTTCTGCTCTGTTTTCTGTTCTTTTTTCAGTTCCTTTTTCGGCTCTTTTTTCTCCTCTTTCTGGTCCTGTTTTTCCTGCTGATGCTGTGCCTTCAACTCTTTATTCCGTCTCACAATTTCTGCGATTTCATTCTTTTCCTGCTGTTCCATCTGGGCACGGAATTTACTTGTTTTCGGCTCTTTATACTCTATCTCCAGTTCCATTTCAAGTCCGCATCTTCCTGAAATGACATCTGTCAGATACTGATATAGTTCATTTGCTTTTGATTTATTTAGCTGGGTATCCTCCAGCCTCAATATGGCAGAATCCTCCCGGACAAACTCAAATTCTCCTTTTTTCATCATATTGTACATGACAATACTTGTGCCGCGCAGCTCTTCCATCATGCTCTCACGATACTCTTCCCACAGACTTTTTGGAGTATACTGTCTGGAGAGAATAAACCGTTCCACAATTTGTACATGTACCTTTGACATGCCAAACATCTGCTTTTCTATCTCATTCTGCACGATATAAATGCTTCGCTTCGGTATAATTCTCGTTCCTGTCATGTAAACACGAATCGCATCTTTCTTATGGTTTGTAGATATCCGGTTGACCTCTACAAGACTAAGCAGTTCTGTTAAATTCTGTTCTAATTTCAACTCAGGAAATACCTGAAAAAATCTTTTACTCTCTGCCATGATATTCCTCTAAAAACACTTCATTCTAATTGCTTTTCCAGTTTTTCAATTCTTCCTCCAGAACCAAAAGCAGCTGTTCTTCCGGAACTTTACGAATAATTTCTCCTTTTTTGATCAAAAGTCCTTCTCCGTTTCCTCCTGCAATCCCGATATCTGCTTCTCTTGCTTCGCCCGGTCCATTCACTACACAACCCATAACCGCCACTTTAATATCGAGGTAATCATATTGGGTTACCATAGTCTCTACCTGATTTGCAAGACCGATTAAATCGATATTTGTTCTGCCGCAGGTCGGACAGGAAACTACCGTAATCCCACCTTTTCTAAGGCCTAATGTCTTTAATATCAATTTTGCTGTCTTGATTTCCTCCACCGGATCTCCCGTAAGAGAAACACGAATGGTATCCCCGATTCCTTTATTTAAAATAATTCCAAGACCCACTGCTGATTTTACATTTCCGGAATATACGGTACCGGATTCTGTAATGCCCACATGCAAAGGATATTTTGTCTTCTCTGCAATCAGTTCATGAGCCCTGACACACATCATTACATCTGATGATTTTATACTGATTACCAGATTATCATACCCCTGTTCTTCAATCATCCGGACTTTTTCCAGTGCACTTTCCACGATACCTTCTGCAGTGACCTTCCCATATTTTTCCAGAAATTTTTTTTCCAGAGAGCCACTGTTTACTCCCACCCGGATTGGAATATTTCTCTCTTTCGCTACATCCACAACTCGCTTTACATTGTCAGATCCGCCTATATTCCCCGGATTTATCCTGATTTTATCAGCACCACACTCCATAGCTGCAATCGCTAATTTATAATCAAAATGAATATCTGCAACCAAAGGAATATGAATCTGCTTTTTTATTTCTGTCAATGCCCTTGCAGCCTCCGGATTCGGTACTGTACATCTCACGATTTCACACCCGGCAGCTTCCAATGCCTGAATCTGTGCAACAGTCGCTTTGACATCTTCTGTTTTTGTATTGGTCATGGACTGGATTTTGATCGAATTTCCCCCACCAATCACCTGATTTCCTATATGAATCACTTTCGTATCATCTCTGTACATCCCGTTCTCCTCTCTCTTTTGCTTACAATAATTTCATAATATCCTGGTACATAATAAACACCGCAAATATCATCAATAACAACATACATACCGCTGTAAGAACACCCTCGAATTTTTTGGGCACTTTTTTTCGAAATATGGCTTCTATGAAAAGGAATATCAATCTTCCTCCATCCACACCCGGAATCGGAAGCAGATTCATCACACCCAGATTTGCACTGAGCAGTATGGTGATATTGGCAACATTCAGAAAAGTCATCCATGCTCCTTCTGATTTTGCACTCTCATAGGTGGTTCCAATAATGTCCACAATACCTACCGGTCCTGTGAAATCCTTTACTCCCAGTTCTCCTTTAAATAATAAACTTAAACTTTTAAACACGGAAGTAATCTGATATTTGATTTCCGCAAAACTATATCTGATTGTCTCCGCAGGTGTTGTTTCATACCGGTAAGAATTGTAACGGAATCCCATGGTATATCCCTGGGAACTAAGTACAGGTGTCACGTTAAATTCAATTTCTTTTCCGTCACGCTCTACCATAATCGTCACTTCTTCTTCACCAAAAGGATGCTCTGAAATATAGTTTTCCAAATCAGTACTATTACTAATCGTCGTACCATTTATCTGTGTAATCACATCCCCTTTTTTACCGCCGGCCTTAGCAAAAGGTCCTTTTTCTGTTATATCCTGTATCGCAGCTTTTCCATTTTCCTGTATGGAATAGGTGATTCCAATCGCATATTTTTCTACATATTCAGGTGTAATCACTGCGGTATGGGTCTTGCCATCCCGCTCATATACAATTTTAACATCTTCTTCTGTCACAGGATTCATATAAAATTCTACTGAAATTTCCCTGCTCAGAGTGATTTTTTCTCCATTGATTTCCTTAATCAGGTCACCTTCCTGTAAACCAGCCTCTGCTGCCGGTGAATCATTTTCAACAGAAGATATGACCGGTTTATCATATCCAACGCCTCCCATAACAATAACGGCAAGAAGCCACGCAAGAAGAAAATTAAAAACGGGGCCTGCTGCCACTACAGCAATTCTTGCCCACACTGATTTACTCTCAAAAGAATGTTCCTGATCCTTCTCCAGCTCCTCTTCCTCAAAAAAATCTTCTGACAACATCTGGCAGGAGCCACCGAAAAACAATAGTTTTAGAGAGTATCTGGTGTCTCCCTTTTCAAAGGAAAAGAGTCTTGGTCCAAAACCAATAGAGAATTCCACCACTCTGATTCCATTCTTTTTTGCCAAAAGGAAATGTCCAAATTCATGAATAAAAATCAATAAACTGAACACGATAATTGCTATTATTACACTCATGTATAACCTCCGATATTTATACTATTATCCTATCTCATGCTTTCGAAAAGCTTCCTCCAAAAGTGCATAAACCCCCTGTTCTGTATCAAGAATTTGCTCTACTGAAGGATTTTCCACAATATTATGATGATTCATGGCATATTCAATGCTGTCTGTAATATCCAGAAAACCGATTTCTTTCTTTAAAAATCTGCCTACCGCATATTCATTGGCTGCATTAAATACCGTTGTCATGGACCCTCCCTCTTTACCTGCTCGATAGGCCAGCTCAAGACCATTAAAATTCTTTCTGTCCGGTATAGAAAAATCAATGTGGGCAAGCTCTGTAAAATCTACTTTTTTTCCTCCCACTTCTCTTCTCTCCGGATAAAAAAGAGCATACTGAATCGGCAATTTCATATCTGGTGTCCCTAGCTGTGCCATAATGGCACCATCTTTAAACTGTACCATAGAATGAATCAGACTCTGAGGCTGAATCACCACCTGTACATCGTCAAAATCCACATGGAACAGCCACTTTGCCTCTATGACTTCCAGTCCCTTATTCACCATTGTTGCAGAATCGATAGTGATTTTACGTCCCATAGACCAGTTTGGATGCTTTAATGCCTGTTCTACCGTAATATTCTTCATCTGCTCTCTTGTGTATCCCCGGAAAGGACCACCGGATGCCGTAAGAAGGATCTTATCAATCTCTTTTTGCGATTCTCCGTTTAAACACTGGAAAATAGCACTATGTTCACTGTCCACCGGAAGAATTTTCACTTTTTTTTCTTTTGCCAGTGGCATTATGATATGTCCCGCTGTCACTAATGTTTCTTTATTTGCCAGTGCAATATCTTTTCCGGCTTTGATTGCCTCAATGGTAGGTCTGATACCGATCATCCCCACAAAAGCTGTCACTACAATTTCTGCCTGAGGTATCACAGCGGCCTCCATCAATCCATCCATGCCTGTGACCACCTGCACATCCAGATCTTTGACATTCTCAGCCAGTTTTTTTGCTGCTTCTTCCTTGTAGACACAAACCAGCTCCGGATGAAACTCCCGAATCTGTTTCTCTAATAATTCTATGTTGCTCCCTGCCGCCAAAGAAACAATTTCCAAATCTTCTTTATATTTTCTGGCTATTTCCAGTGTTTGTGTTCCAATGGACCCGGTAGAACCCAGGATTGCTATTTTCTTCATGTCATTTCCCTCTTTTCTTACTGTTTCCTATCAGGCCAAAAATGTAATCAGATAATATATAACCGGTGCCGTAAATAAAACACTGTCAAATCTATCCAATATACCACCATGACCCGGAATCAGAGTTCCATAATCTTTTATGCCATAGTTTCTCTTTACTGCAGATGCTGCCAGATCTCCTACCATGGAAATCAGTCCGCCGATTCCGCAAATCAACCCATACATTAATACAGGATTTTCAAAATAGCTGGCATGATCTCTCATAATAAAACCGTATAAGGCTCCAAGAAGCACAGCTCCTAAGATTCCCCCGATTCCTCCTTCAACCGACTTCTTTGGACTGAGAATCGGTGCCATCTTATGTTTTCCACAGGTAACCCCTGCCAGATAAGCGCAGGTATCACATCCCCAGGAGCATATGAAAATCAGCCAGACCATTATATTTCCATCATCATACATCCGTACCAGATAGATAAAGGACATAAGTATGGCCACATAAATCACACTGAAAAAACTTAAAAGTATTTCTTCTGTCTTATACTTTGGATAAGTAAATACGTATAACCCAAGTATCAGCATCAGATATCCAATAATAAAAACCTCAGTATATTCTGTGTCATATGCTCTGATTAATACATAATAACATATTGTTCCCGCATATGCCACACAACCTGCCAGGCTCTTTTTCAGTTTCATTACACCCAGCATCTCACTTACTCCAATAAGAGAAATCGCCAATGTAAAAAGATACAATATATCTCCGCCCAAAAGTCCTACTGTAAGTAACACGATCACCAAAACAATGCCACTGATTGTTCTGGTAAGAAAAGACTGATTCATAAGTTTCCTGATATCCATAATTCGCCTCCTGATGCTTCCGCCTTTATTTTACTTTTCCAAAACGTCTGTCTCTGTTTGCGTACCAATCCACAGCCTTTGCCAGCTCTTCTTTATCAAAGTCAGGCCACATCACATCTGTAAAATAGAATTCCGTATAAGCCAACTGCCAAAGCAGATAATTAGACAGTCTCTGTTCCCCACTGGTTCTTATTAACAAATCAGGATCCGGAAGCTCTGCCGTATCAAGATATTCCGTATACTTAGATTCTGTAATATCCTCTATCTCCAGTTTACCTTCTTTTACATCTGCAGCCATTTTTCTCATGGCACGAACCATTTCATCTCTGCTGCCATAGTTTAATGCAACGGTAAAATTTAAACCAGTATTATTCTTTGTGGAATTTTCCAAATCTTCTATCTTCTGAATCATTCCCTGATCCAGTCGGCTTCGTTCTCCGATAAACCGGATTTTCATATTCTTCTGTCCTACTTTTTCTAACTTTTCTACCATATAGTTTGAAAAAATATCCATCAGTATTTTCACTTCATTATCCGGCCGGTTCCAATTTTCAGTAGAAAAAGCATAAACTGTTAAATACTGGATTCCCATATTATAGGCATCCTCACAAATCTGCTCTACCACCTGGGCACCTCTTGCGTGGCCATACTGCCTTGGCATCATTCTCTTTTTTGCCCATCTTCCGTTTCCATCTAATATTATCGCCACATGCTTTGGAATATTCATTCTAACCTCCATTTTTGCTTTATTCGGTAACTAAGAAAATAAACAGGCTGGAAATTATTTTCATCATTTCCAGCCCACGAACAATTACACTGTCATTATTTCCGTTGTCTTATTTTCAATCGCTTTATCAATACTTGCGATATATTTATCGGTGAGCTTCTGAACTTCATCTTCCAATGATTTTACTTCATCCTCTGAGATTTCACTTGCCTTACTCATCTTTTTAAATGAATCATTTGCATCTCTTCTGATATTTCTCACTGCAACCTTTGTATTCTCGCCCTTTTTCTTAATATCTTTTGCTAATTCTTTTCTTCTTTCCTCTGTCAGCTCCGGAAATACCAGGCGAATTATTTTTCCATCATTATTTGGCGTAATACCAATATCAGAATTCATGATTGCCTTTTCGATTTCTTTAATCAAACTGCTCTCCCAAGGCTGAATCTGAAGAATTCTTGCCTCCGGCACAGATATATTTCCTACCTGCTGAAGCGGAGTAGGAGTTCCGTAATAATCAACCTTGATTTTATCAAGAATATGTGGGTTTGCACGTCCTGCTCTGATGGTAGTAAATTCATTCACCAACGCATCTAAGGACTTTTCCATCTTTTCTTCATACTGCTCTAATCTCTGATCCATGTTCTATATTTCCTTTCCTCTTCTCTTTTTTTAATCAACTGTTATTTTTGTTCCTGTGAATTTTCCGTTTACAGTATTGATAATACTATCCTTTTCATTCAAACCAAACATAAGCATTGGCATTTTATTTTCCATACATAATACGGATGCTGCCAAATCTATCACACCCAGCTTTTTATCTACTACATCGCGGATGGAAATCTCATCAAATTTTTTTGCATCTGGATTTACTGCCGGGTCGCTGTCATAAACACCATCAATGGATTTTGCCGAAAGAATCACATCTGCCTCTATCTCAATAGCGTAAAGCACAGTTCCCATATCCGTAGAAAAATACGGATGTCCAATGCCCCCTGCGAAAAATACGACAGTTCCTCTATTCAGATACTTCATAGCTCTGTCTTTTGAAAAAAGCTTCGTAAATGAACCACATTCAAATGGTGTAAGAATCTCTGTATTCATTCCTTCTGTCCGGAATATTTCTGAAACGTAAATACAATTCATAACCGTAGCCAGCATTCCTATGGAGTCTGCTTTTGTACGATCAATTTTTTCACTTGTCCTTCCTCTCCAGAAATTTCCGCCACCGATAATAATACCGATTTCATATCCCTGATCAACCAGCACTTTTATCTGCTTAGCCACGCCTACTACAGTCGCTTCGTCAAACCCGGTTTTCTTATCACCGGCCAATGCCTCACCACTTAATTTTAATAACACTCTTTTCACATTATCCATGTTAAGATTCTATCTCCTTTTCTTCAGATGACTCATGTGTCTCAGACACTTCTTCCTCCGTAACAGAAGGAGCCTCTGTCATCTTCTCCTGAAATGTATCCTTAAAAATATCATTTACATCAACATCATGATAACACTGTGTACAATAACCTTCGATTACCGCACCATTATTAATCTGTACAGAAGATGATTTAATATTTCCTTTTATCACTGCTGTATTATCAATAATGACAGGACCATGAATATCAATCTCTCCCTTTACTGCACCTGCTATCACTGCAGTTTTCCCGAATATATTTCCTAAAACAACAGAGCCACTGCCAATTTTCAGATTTCCTTCACTGACAACTTCTCCATCAATCTCTGCTTTATTGATAAAAATTTCACCAGCATTCAGATTACCGCTTACCTGACCAGCAACAATTAATTTTTTATCGCATGTTATATTGCCATAAACAGTACCATAGACAGACATAGAACCTTCTGACTGCATATCACCATGCGCCACTGCTCCTCCGGCAATTACAGTAACATCCTCAGAAATATAATTTTGGGCCTCCTGTGACACATTATTTCTTCTCTGGAGATTTTCGTTGTGATTCTCCGTCTCTCCTGTCACTATTTCACTCATTTCACTGTCGGCACCTATATTTTCATTTTCGTCTGTCACCATAGAAATATCCTTTTTTAAATCCTTAAAATCCTTTAAGAAACTCATTCAAACCTCCGTTATTGCATATAGACTGCTTTCACATGTTGTATTGGTTTTGTATTGTTTGTAATTGGGCGGATCTGATATCCAGCATTTTGAAGACTCTCTATAATTCCCGGCAATGCCCTCACTGTCTCTGTCTTGGGATTCGAATCATGCATCAGAATATCCACGCGGGTGTATCCCTCGATCTGCTGATTGATATTTGCAATGATTTGTTCTGCTGAAATCGGCTTTCCGGATGCATCTCCACTGGAAACATTCCAGTCATGATAAATATATCCCTGAGCTGTAACCCAGTCAATCAATGCATGAATATCAACATTACTTACCGTATTGCTGCTTCCTCCCGGAAAACGGTACAAACGTACATCCTGACCTGTTACCTGATATAATAAATCATGAATTCCCTGCACGTCTGCCTGATAATTTTCCATAGAGGCATACATCTGACTGTAATCATGACTGTAGCTATGCATTCCTAAAGCATGTCCCCTCTCAACAATCGCTTTATATTTTTCTATTGATTCCGCATCTGTTTTTCCGATTGTAAAAAAGGTAGCCTTTACACCATATTGGTCCAAAATATCCAAAATCGGATAGGTGTTATCACTTGGGCCGTCATCGAAAGTCAGATAAGCGATTTTCGTATCTCCTGTATCTTCGAATTGAAAAGAACCCAAATCTCCCGGCACAGGTGCTGCAGCCGTAGTTGTTTCCTGAATCGTTGTCTCCTCAGGTGTCGTTTCTTCAGGTGTCGTTTCTTCAGGTGTTGTTTCCTCAGGTGTCGTCTGTTCCTCTTCTTTCACTTCCGTTGCATTAGCCTCTACAGTTCTGTTCTTATCCGTTGCTGGTTTCCGCACTACTGCAGCCACCACCCCGGTTATCACAGCAATCACTGCCACTGCAACTAAAATCAATATCAGACCTTTCCTGCCAATCCCCTTGCTTTCATTATCTCCATTCTTCCCTGGATAAATACTCATCTTTGGTTACCTCCACATTTTAACATACTATGCCATTTGACATATAGTATATTGTATCATAATTTTTAAAATAGTGAAGTCTTTTGTCATTAAAATTTGCGAAATCTGTCGTATCGTTCATTCACGATAGTTTCTTCATCTTTTTCTTTATATTTTGCAAGGAATTCTTTAATATAGCATCGCATATACCGGGTAAGATCTGCCAGATTCTCTTCACCTGCCGGTTTCACTTCCGGAATCACCTTCTCAACTACTTTCAGTTCAAGCAGATCTCCTGCTGTAATTTTCATTACCTGTGCTGCTTCCGAAGCACGTTTGCTATCTTTCCATAGGATTGATGCAAACCCCTCCGGTGATAAAATGGAATAGGTTGCATTTTCCATCATATATACTTCATTTGATACTGCCATGGCCAACGCGCCGCCACTTCCGCCTTCCCCGATGACAATTGTAAGAACCGGAACCTTAAGGCCAGACATTTCATAAAGATTTTTGGCAATTGCCTCTCCCTGTCCACGTTCTTCCGCTTCAATTCCACAAAATGCTCCCGGTGTATCCACAAAACAAATAATCGGCCGTTTAAAACGTTCTGCCTCCTTCATAAGACGTAATGCCTTGCGGTATCCTTCCGGTGCCGGCATACCAAAATTACGAAGAATGTTTTCTTTTGTATTTTTTCCCTTCTGCTGTGCAATAACAGTTACAGGCATACCGCCCAGGGTCGCGATTCCTCCAACGATAGCGCCGTCATCCCCATAATGTCGGTCTCCATGAAATTCCATAAAATCTTTAAAAATATGACTGATATAATCCAAAGCCGTAGGTCTTGTCGCACTTCTTGATACCTGTACTTTTTCCCACGCACCCATGGTTGCCTTTTTCCGAAACGGAATACTTGCAATCGCTGCATTCTTCTTCTGATAATAGCTATAAGTATTTATCATATCCTGCTGAGGTGTATGCATTCTGATAATTTCACTTAAAGTATCCTTTAAGTCTGTTCTGTTCACAATCGCATCGATAAATCCCTTCTGAAGTAAAAATTCCGATCGCTGAAATCCTTCCGGAAGTTTTTGTCCGATGGTCTGTTCAATTACTCTCGGACCGGCAAAACCAATTAATGCACCCGGTTCTGCCAGAATAATATCTCCCAGCATTGCAAAACTTGCAGTTACACCTCCTGTAGTAGGATCTGTAAGAACAGATATATATAATTGTCCTGCATCATTATGACGCTTAATGGCCTGGGATGTTTTCGCCATCTGCATCAGGGAAATAATCCCCTCCTGCATTCTCGCTCCTCCTGAGCAGGCAAAAATCACCACCGGAATTTTCTCTGCTGTGGCTTTTTCAAACATTCTTACTATCTTTTCACCGACGACTTCACCCATACTGCCCATCAAAAATCTGGAATCACATACTCCGATTGCAGTTCTCTGACCATGAATTTTTCCTTCACCGGTAATAATGCCTTCACTTAAACCGGTTTTTTTCTGGATACCGGCAATTTTTTCCTCATATCCCTCAAATTGTAACGGATTCGTCGTCTTTAAATCTTTATCCCATTCCACAAAACTTTCCTCATCCAAAACCATTTCAAGTCTGTGGTTTGCATCTATTCTGAAATTATATCCGCATTTTGGGCAGATATGATTATTATTTTCTACATCCTCTGTATAAATTGTATCTCCACAGTTCACACATTTCATCCACATTCCCTCAGGAATAATTGAAACAGATTCCTTTTTTTCCTCTATGTTCTCGTTTTCCTTACCTATCAAAATATAATTCGTCTTTTTAAATGTAAATGCCATTACACAAAACCTCCTATAATACAAGTTAGGCGAAAGTCAATAAACTTTCGCCTCCCCTGCAAATTACAATCCATATACATCTTTGATGAAATGTGTATTAATGTCTCCTTTGCGGAATCTCTCATTTGAAATAATATCAAACTGGAAATCCACATTTGTCTTTACACCTTCTATTACAAGTTCTCCAAGTACAGACTGCATCTTGTTAATTGCTGCATTTCTATCCTTGTCATGTACAATTACCTTACATATCATGGAATCATAATTCGGTGGAATTACATAACCACTGTAAATCGCAGAGTCAATTCTAATTTCATTTCCACCAGGAAAATGTATGTTTTCAATTTTTCCCGGAGACGGACGAAACTTTTTCTCCGGATCTTCTGCATTGATTCTGCATTCAATGGCATGTCCCCGCACCACCACATCTTTTTGCTCATATGTCAGTTTCTCGCCGGCTGCAATTTTTATCTGCTCTTTAATCAGATCAAATCCGGTTACCATCTCCGTAACAGGATGTTCAACCTGAATTCTTGTATTCATCTCCATAAAATAGAATTCGCCATTTTTATCCAAAAGAAATTCTATGGTACCTGCATTTTCATATCCAACAGCTTTTGCTGCCTTCACTGCAACTGCACCCATCTTCTGTCTGAGTGTTTCATCGATTGCAATAGACGGAGATTCTTCTATAACTTTTTGATGATTTCTCTGAATTGAACAATCTCTTTCACCCAAATGAATTACATTTCCATATTTATCGGCCAAAATCTGAAATTCGACATGTCTCGGGCTCTGGATATATTTTTCGATATACATCGTATTATCGCCAAATGCTGCAACCGATTCACTTTGGGCTGTATTAAAATTCAACACAAATTCATCATGATTCTCTGCTACACGCATCCCTTTGCCACCGCCGCCTGATGATGCTTTAATAATAACAGGATAACCCATTTCATCTGCAATTTCCAGACCTTTTTCCGCCTCATATACAGGTTCTTTCGTCCCCGGAGTCACCGGAACGCCCGCATCAATCATGGTTTTTCTTGCCTCAGATTTATTACCCATTTTATCAATTAATTCTGCACTCGGTCCAATAAATGTAATATTGCATTTTTCGCACATTGCTGCAAACTTACTGTTTTCCGACAAAAAGCCAAATCCCGGATGTATGGCATCTGCTTTTGTCAGAATCGTTGCAGACAATATTCGTTCCATATTCAGATAACTGTCCGTCGAACCAGCCGGTCCTATGCAGATTGCTTCATCGGCCAGCTGGGTATGCAACGCATCTTTATCCGCTGTAGAATATACTGCTACAGTTTTGATTCCCATTTCCCTGCAAGCCCGTATAATTCTAACTGCAATCTCGCCTCTGTTCGCGATAAGAATTTTATTAATCATTCTTCTCTCCATTCCTGCACTTAAGTTCTACTCCGGGTCACCTACCGCAAAAGTAAGTTCTGCTATGACAGCCGGCTTTCCGTCTACGGAAGCTACCGCCTTTCCTACTCCGATAGGACCCTTTCTCTTAATAATTTCGCATTCCAGTTTCAACAAATCCCCAGGCACTACTTTTCTTTTAAATTTTGCTGAATTAATCGCACCAAAATATGCTGTTTTTCCTTTGTTCTCGTCCATACTGAGAATCGCCACAGCTCCTACCTGTGCCAGTGCTTCAATCATAAGTACTCCCGGCATCACAGGTTCTCCCGGAAAATGTCCTTTGAAAAATGATTCATCATATGTAATCGCTTTATATCCCACAGCTCTTTCGCCCGGTACAAGCTCTTCCACTTTATCCACAAGCAAAAAAGGATGTCTGTGAGGTAAGATTTCCTGTATTTCCTTAATTCCTAACATATCCGCTTTCCCCGTCCTTTCTGTTGCTACTTAATTCTGAACAATGGCTGGTCATACTCAACCATATCCTTGTTATTGACTAATATTTCTACAATCTCGCCGTCAAAATCACTCTCAATATCATTCATAAGCTTCATGGCTTCAATAATACCAAGCACCTGTCCTTTGACAACATGATCACCCACTTTGACAAATGGTTCTGCATCTGGTGAAGCACTGCTGTAGAAAGTTCCCACTAGCGGAGATTTCACAACATTTCCTTCATCACTTCCAGTACCAGCCGCCTGTGCCAAAATTTCTTTCGCTGCAGGCTGAGGATTCGCAGGAGCAAGGATTACCGGACTATCTGCCTGTCCTGTAATGATTTCCTGTTTTATCGTACCTTTCTTTATTTTTACCTTTTCTTTCTCATCTTCATATTCAAAGGAAGTAACATCGGACTCAGAAACTGCCTTAATTAATTCCTTCATCTGCTCTATATCCATTTTTGCCTCCTATTTCCTATGCGATATATTCTTTCAATAAAAGAGTTGCATTATGTCCACCAAATCCCAGGGAATTGCTCATTGCATAATGAACATCCTGTGAGACTCCCTGTCCTGCAACATAATCAAGATCCAGTTCTTCCTCCGACTGTTCTAATCCTACTGTCGGATGGATATAGCCATCATTAATTGTCTTTACACAGGTAATGAATTCCACTGCACCTGCTGCTCCCAAAAGATGGCCAATCATAGACTTTGTAGAATTGATTTTCAACTGCTTTGCAGCGTCTCCAAATGCCATCTTAATCGCTCTTGTCTCAAATAAATCATTATGATGTGTACTTGTTCCGTGAGCATTAATATAGTCTACCTCTTCCGGCTGAACTCCTGCTTCCTTCATAGCATTTGTCATAGCTCTTGCTGCACCTGCACCGTCTTCAGCAGGAGATGTGATATGGAATGCATCAGAGGTAGCACCGTATCCTACAACTTCCGCATAAATCTTTGCCCCACGGGCCTGTGCATGCTCCAAAGATTCCAGAACAACCACACCTGCACCTTCACCCATAACAAATCCATCTCTGTCTTTATCAAAAGGACGGCTTGCCTTCATCGGATCCTCTGAAGTACTCAGAGCTGTCAAAGCAGCGAATCCGGCTATTCCCAAAGGTGTGATACAGCTTTCTGTTCCACCGGCAATCATAACATCCGCGTCATTACACTGAATACTTCTGTATGCTTCCCCAATTGAATGAGTTCCTGTTGCACATGCTGTTACTACATTGAGAGACTTTCCTTTTGCTCCCAGAACAATAGAAACATTTCCGGTTGCCATATTGGTAATCATTTCAGGTACAAGAAGCGGGTTCACTCTTCCTGGTCCTTTTTCCATAATTTTCTGGGTATTTACCTCTGCCTGTTCCAGACTTCCGATACCGGAACCAATAGACACACCAACCATATATGGGTCTTCTTTTGAAATATCAAGTTGTGCATCTTCGACAGCCTCTTTTGCCGCAGCAACTGCGTACTGGCAGAATTTTTCCATTCGTCGTGCAGCTTTTGGATCCATAAAATCCTTAGCATTAAAATCATCTACCTGTGCTGCTACTTTTGCCTTATATTCTGTTGTATCAAAACGATCAATCAATTTGATTCCTACTTTATTTTCTTTGATTCCATTCCAGAAATTGTCCACTCCGACTCCTATCGGTGTTACTGCTCCCATTCCTGTCACTACTACTCTCTTGCTCATCTATTTTCCCTAATCCTTTCCTTGCGGATTACATTGCCATTCCGCCATTGACATTCAATACCTGTCCGGTAATGTACGAAGCCTTCTCATCTGCCAGAAAACATACTGCATTGGCAATATCTGACGTCTGTCCAAGTTTTTTCATTGGAATCTGATTCAGCAATTGTTCCTTTACCGCATCAGAGAGAACATCTGTCATATCTGTCTGAATAAATCCCGGAGCAACCGCATTTACCGTAATATTTCTGGATGCCAGTTCTCTCGCAGCAGACTTTGTCATACCAATCATACCTGCCTTTGACGCAGAATAATTTACCTGGCCTGCATTACCAATCACACCTACAATACTTGTAATATTGATAATTCTGCCATATCTCTGCTTCATCATTGGCTTTGTCACTGCCTTCATGCAGTTAAATGCCCCTTTCAGATTGATGTCAATCACGGCTTCAAAATCCTCTTCTGTCATTTTCAGCATCAGATTATCTTTTGTAATACCCGCATTATTTACCAGAATGTCAATTCTTCCATAATGTTCTAATACATCAGCCATCATTTTTTCAACTTCTGCATAATCAGACACATCACACTTGTAGGCATAGGCATCCCCACCCATTTCTTTAATCTGATTTACTGTCTGCTCAGCCCCGGCTGCGGAAGACGCATAGTTTATCACACATTTTGCACCGCCTTTTGCCAGTTCCAGTGCAATTTCTTTTCCGATTCCCTTACCGGAACCTGTAATAATCGCTATTTTTCCTTCAAACACCATTTTCCCTCCGTATCTATTTACTCAGAAGCAACTCTACTGCACCATCGATATCATCTACAGTAGCAATATTTATCATCTTAACTTCCTTGTTAATTCTCTTCATGAAACCTGCCAGAGTCTTACCAGGTCCAATCTCCACGAATGTATCTACACCCTGTTCCAGCATTTTTTCCATACTCTGCTGCCACATCACAGAAGAAGACACCTGATCTCTTAACAATTCTTTAATATTTTTTGTATCTGTCACATATTCTGCTGTTACATTCGTAACATATGGAATGTCAAACTCATCATTTAACGAAACATCTTCCAATACCTGATAAAGCTTTTCACCTGCTTCTCTCAACATTGGAGAATGGAATGGTCCGCTTACATTCAGCATCATGCAGCGTTTTGCCCCTGCTTCCTTCAATTTCTCTGCTGCCTCTTCTACAGCTTCTTTTTTTCCCGAAATAACAATCTGTCCCGGGCAATTATAATTAGCCACTGATACTCCGTCAATTGTATCACAAACTTCTTTAATTACCTGACCATCCAGACCGATGACTGCACACATAGCACCTATACCAAGAGGAACCGCCTCCTGCATCAGTATACCTCTCTGACGTACTGTCTTTACCGCATCTTCAAAGCTCATCACATTTGATGCCACCATAGCACAATACTCTCCAAGGCTCAATCCGGCACATACATCCGGTTTTACCCCCTTCTCTTCCAATACACGAAGCATGGCTACTGAAGTTGTAACAAGTGCTGCCTGGGTATATTCCGTAATATTTATATTATCATTTTCTTCAAAGCAGAGTGCTTTCATATCGAGATCGAGCAGTTCTGTGGCTTTATCGAAAACCTCTTTGCTGCATTGGTATGTATTATAAAAATCCTTTCCCATGCCTACCGCCTGTGCACCTTGTCCAGGAAAAATAAATGCTATTTTCATCGCAAACCTCCATTATACAAATGTCCGTAATATATTTTGGCTGCTGCAGAGAACCTATCGTCTGCAGCAGCCAGAATAAACAAATTTATTATGCTTCAACACCTTTGTCTTTTAAGTAATTGATAACATCTTCAACCGTGTTGATAGAAGCTAAATCTTCCTGAGGAATCTCAACGTCATACTCTTCTTCAAGTGCCATAACTAATTCAAATAAATCTAATGAATCAGCTCCCAAATCTTCCTTAAAATTTGTTGATAATTCCACTTCTGAAGCGTCACAGCTTAACTGCTCTGCTACGATTTCCTTCATCTTTTCTAACATAACATAATCTCCTTTAAAATAAAAAACAAATTTTGAATCAAAAGTTTGACAATCAAAGTATATTAAATGTATAGTTGTTTGTCAAGCTTTTTATGCTTCCGGCTCTTCTTACCATATTAAATTTTTAGACATTTCTCAAAAAAATGTCTGTTATTCGTTTCTATTATACACAAAAAATGGAATATGCACAATATGAAATTTCTAATTTTTTCATATAACCGCATATTCCATTTTCTCTTTACCTAAAATACATCATTATAAAAATTTCCCTGGGAATAATTATATGCATATGTACCACTATTCGTATATGTGTTAGCTCTCTTGTTTTCTGTCTCTACATTATAATTAATCAGGGAAGCTTTCGCAGAGACCTGATAACCATATGAACCGGCTCCGTGAAATAACGACTTTACCGTTGACATGTCCGCCTTCTTAAAGCTTTCCTCATTGACACTAAGTTTTCCATCTGTATCAACACCAATTCCCACAGAAGAAAGTAAAGCCTTATTGGCCTGAGTCAGATAATACATCGCTTTTGCATTAGACTGAATGGATGAAGTATTACTTTTACCAACACTGTCTACAACATCATTGTAATCGTCTACAAACTGTTTTACTGCCCCATAAATCTTATCTTTATCATATTCATTGGTCACATTACCTTTTTCGTCTGTTTTGCTTACTTTCCTGAATACAGAATTACTGCCATTTGAAAGTAATGTGTCAGCAGATTCTTTCAAAGCATCTGTAGTATTATCGATTGCCTTCAATGTTTTTGTGTCATCTTTCGAAGTTGATAAAGATGTCTTTTTATTACTGCTGTCCGAAGTACTGTCCAGCGAATAATATTTCTTCAAAAGTTTCGAATAAGAACCATTCCTGATGCTTGCATAATCTGACAGATAATTTCCTACATTTCCAATCTGTGAATTGTTCGAGTTGTTTAACGAAGAGAACAAACTGCTCGCATAACTGCTTTCTATACCATAAAAGATTGCCATATCCATCCCTCCTTCCTACTATTACAAGTAGTATCCCACTTATTATCTGCAAAGTCAATAGTTTCGCTTCTATTTTCTGTTAAATATTTTGCCTTTATATACTTTTCCTGTTACCAGTATCATAGCTACAGTGAAGATAAGCAAAATGACATAAGAGATCAAACCACCCACAAAGGACATCTTGCCCATAAGAACATCTGCAGGTGCTACAAATGGCGATATAACCGGAATATATTCTGACACTTTTATCAAAGTATCCATTTCCAGGAGAGAACCTATATAAGAAACCATAAATCCTATCATTGGCGGAATCTGGAATAAGGACATTGCCGTAGACACATCCTCCACCTTATCCACAGCAGATGCAATAAAACCTGCCCATACACAATACATTACAAATCCGGTTACTGTCATAATGATTGCCAGAATAAGCGCCTGTAATGTAAAGCCGGTACCACTTTCCCTGATCAAGTCAATAATTTCAAAAATAATATTATTATAATCGCTATAAATATCTTTCGCAATGTAATCGCCTGCTACAAATCCCGCAAGTCCAAGGACAACCCACAAAGTAAGCTGGAGTATAGCCATTGTTGCCATAGAAACGATTTTTCCTGCGATTAATCCATAAGGGCGTACAGATGTTAAGAGTACTTCCATTAATTTTGAACTCTTCTCTGCCATGACTACTTTTGTTATGGATTGTCCATGTAGTATAGTCATCATAAACAATAATAGCGAAAAGATAGCCGGAACCAGCATCTGGGCCACCACCACACCCATCTCCCGTTCTTTTTCACCTGCAACTGCGCTATTAGTCCAGGATGGCATATTCAGAATCTCAATATCTGTCTCATCCACGCCTGCATCCACATACTTCATATCCTTATAATACCATTCAAAAGACTGGGCAAAACCATCTACAAAATCTTCTGACACATCTGTACCTTCAAACAGATAGTATGAAAATGTAAGTTTGTCTTTCTCTGTTTTAACTTCCATTCCGATTGGCTGTGAATATTTTTTTGTACAATATTCGGAAAATTCTTTATAGTTCTTTTCCACATTGATATCACGATATTCCACTTTTATCTCATATCCGCAAAGTGAAATGAAATCCTGTAAGATATGTTCATCCAGAATATTCTGATCGATTACTACGATTGCATCCATCATTTCATCTTCCGAATCCTGATCAGCCAGATTTTCCTCGATTCCATACTGATCGTCTTCTGAGCCATCCGGCTTTTGTGTCTCAGCCATTATGATTGGAATCGCTGCACATACAGCCATTATGACAAGTCCTATGAGTACACTTGTTAATTTAAATCCTTTTCCCTTAACATTTTGTTCGGCAGTAAAAGCAAATACCGAACAAAATCCGGCAAAAAGCCCCTTCTTTTTATTTTTCATCCTTTACCTTTGAACCTTTCTTCCCACTTTCCTTATAAATAGCAAGTATCTGCTTGAATTTCATAACGCTACCATTATTATACAGAACAGTTTCAAATACTTTTGTCACAAAGAACCATACAAATATTGTAGAAGCAACCAGAATACCAAACGAAATCAAAGCTGTTGCCAATGATATTTTTCCCAGAATAAGATATGCCGGAACAACAAATACCGAAGACAATGGCAAATAATAAACCACATAATTAAAGGTACCCATATCATCTCCACCACTGGAAAACATCATTAATGCCAGCACAAGATACGCACCTATCAGAATTGCAAAACTGAACAGCTTTAATCCTTCTGCTAATTCTTCTACCTTACCCACTGTGCCGCCTGCCAGTCCTGCAATAAAACAATAAAAGGCAAATCCCGTCAGAACAATCAGAATACTTAAAATCAGATTTCCCACATTCAATCCCGTCAAAGCTCCTGTTGCGTTCAGTGTTTCAAAAAATTCCGGCCAAATACTTCCTTCCATTCCCATCATCATATAATTCAAAATCAGGGAAACCAGGAAAGATGCGGCTAAGGCAGCAATGATTGTCAGTACCATAAAAATCGAACTTACCACTTTCCCAAGCAGCAATGCCAGAGGCTTAATACTGGTAAGCAGATATTCCATAACTCTTGATGTCTTTTCTGTCACAATCAGTTCAGCAACTTTTGAACCAGCTATCAAAACTGCAAATAACACAATCATGAGGTATATGTAAGTAACAGTGTATTCTACATCATCTAATCCTGCATTCCCACTGCTGATAGTACCCTCTGCATCTACGCAATTGATCTCATAGCTTTCTTCCTTCATCAGGTTATCTAAAATCCCGGCATCTACAGAACTGTCACTTAATACCATCTCATCCAGATGCTCTAATATATAATCTGCAAAACCTTCCGCATCCTTCTGTGTGATTTTTGAGTTTTCTCCATAGATTACCTTTGCTTCCAGACCATAATCCATGGACTCCTGATTATTATCGTAAACCAACTGCAAAATCACATAATCAGCTTCATCGTCATCTTTTAATTTTTTTACAAGTTCATCTTTTTCATTTTCACTGACTGTTTCAAGCTGAACACTTTCATAATCACCTGTCATTTTTTCAGACTTAGCTACTTTATCTATTAGATAATCATTATTGCTGCAAACATATGCCCTGCTTATATTTGTCTTTTCTTTTTCTTTATCGCTCCCTGTCACCAGTGAGATAACAGGAAGTGCAAAAATAACAAGCAAACATAAAATAAGCAATGTGATTTTCATAGCTTTGCTTTTCATGGTTTGCAAATAAGAAAAGCTGCATACCTGACGCCATCCGTAAAACATATTTTTATTCATTGGCAGTCCCCACCTTTTCTACAAAAATTTCATGAAGAGACGGCTCACGAAGTTCAAATCGAATTACAGGTATTTTTTCCTCCACAAGCTTTGTCAGGAACTGCATTGCCTGTTCTTCTCCTGTCACCTTAATATGATATCCATCAGGTGTATGGCGGATAACATTTAACTGAAATGCTGACACATACTGTTCAATATCAGCATCACATTTTACAATCATATTCACTCTTCCATAACTTTTCTTAATTTCATTCAGATCCCCCTGCAATACTACATTCCCTCTGTTTAATATCGTAATATCGCTGCAGAATTCTTCTATCGTAGGCATCTGGTGGCTGGACATAATCAGATACACTTCTTTTTCCATAAGCTCACGGATGATTGATTTAAACAAATCTGAATTCACAGGGTCAAGACCGCTTAAAGGCTCATCCAGCACAATTAATTCCGGCTCAGAAATTAAAGCTGACATAAGCTGAATCTTCTGCTGATTTCCTTTCGATAACTGGTCCGCTGTTTTTTCTTTTGCTTTCTTGCCTTTTACCTTTGCTTCTGCATAAATATATTCTTCGACTTCCAGACGTTCTGCCCAATACTTAATCCGTTTTTTTGCTTCTTCTTTCGGTACATTCTTTAACTTTGCAAAATATAACAGCTGGTCCATCAATGAATACTTTGGATATAAGCCTCTCTCCTCCGCGAGGTAACCAACATTCACTTTCATCGGATCCAACGGAGTATTGTTCCATAACACTTCTCCTGAATCATGTGAAAGCATCCCCAGCATAATACGCAATGTCGTTGTTTTTCCGGCTCCATTTGTTCCAAGAAGTGCATACACTCCCGGCTTCTCCATCTGAAAACTCAGGTTATTCACCACAACCTTATCTCCATATTTTTTTACAAGATTTTTTACTTCTAATGACATTTTCTCCTCCTTAATTATTTATCTTTTTAGCAAAAGAGAGCCCCGTCTAATATGGAGCTCTCTGGCCATACTTTAGATTATAATTACTGATACAACTCTCTATAATTTTCAAAGCTTCCTGTGGTCCGCCAAACTCATCGACTTTGGTTTCTTTCCCCTCCAAATCCTTGTACACAGCAAAGAAATGCTTGATTTCATCAAAAATATGCTGCGGAAGCTCTTTGATATCAGAATAACAATTATACATAGGATCATTATATGGAATTGCAATAATTTTTTCATCGCCCATTCCATTATCCAGCATTTTCATAACACCGATTGGATAACATTTTACCAATGTCAGTGGTTCCAATGCTTCTGAGCACAATACTAACACATCCAGCGGATCATGATCATCTCCATATGTTCTTGGAATAAATCCATAATTTGCAGGATAATGTGTAGATGTGTACAAAATTCTATCTAATATTATCAAACCGGTTTCCTTATCCAATTCGTATTTTTTCTTGCTTCCTTTTGAAATTTCAACAACAGCAGTAAACTCCATAGGGGTTATTCTGTCCGGGTTAATATCATGCCAAATATTCATTTCTTTTTCTCTCCTTTGAAACGATTTTATTACAGCTCTAAATATGCTGCTCCCCAAGTTAATCCGCCACCAAAACCGGAAATCACAATCTTACTTCCCGGCTTCAGCATTTTCGAATGCCATACTTCATCCAGCAATATAGGAATGCTGGCTGCCGACGTATTGCCATAGTGATTCAGATTCACCGGCATTTTATCAATGTCCATGCCTAATCGTTTGGCCACGGATGAAATAATTCTCACATTTGCCTGATGAAGAAGGAAATAATCTATTTCCTCCAATGAAACTTCTGCCTTTTCGACTACCTGACGAATTGCTTCCGGAACCTTTGTGACAGCGAACTTAAAAACTTCCTGACCATTCATATACATATAATAATCTTCTTTCCTGAAGATACTTTCTTCTCCCTGAATCAGGAAATTGTCCAGTCCCATTTTACCTGCAGTAAGCACCTCTCCTTTTGCTCCGTCAGAGCCTGAAACTGCTATGTATCGTTTCTCCCCGTCTCCGGTCACCACTGCTGCGCCAGCACCGTCACCAAATAAAACACAGGTAGAACGATCCGTCCAATCAACAACCTTTGACAGTGTTTCTGCACCAATCACCAAAATCTTTGCATACATTCCGGAACAAAGATATGCATTAGCCGTATTTAATGCAAACAAGAATCCCGAACAAGCTGCGTTTATATCAAAGCAAGTGGCATGGACAGCACCTATTTTCTTCTGCACAAGGCACGCCATATTTGGCATGGATTCATCCGCAGTCATAGACGCAACAAGAATCAGATCAATCTCCTCTGCACTGACACCTGCATCTTCCAATGCTTTACATGCCGCACCAGCAGCCAGGTCAGAAGCGCTTTCTCCCTCTGTAATTCTTCTTGTTTCAATTCCTGTTCTTGACCGGATCCATTCATCTGTCGTCTCAACAATTTCCGACAGATGATCATTTGTAACAATGCTCTTCGGAAGATAACTTCCTGTTCCTAATATTTTCATTGATTACTTCCTTCACATATTATTATTTTTTTAATTTTTCTTCTATATTTGCCAGCACTTCGTCCTGGGACATATTGTCCAAATCATAGAGAAGGACATCTCTTCTCTTTCTGATTTCTGTTGTTACACTGTTACTTACATTCTTCATAAGAATAAATACAAGCGCATCACTATCCAGTATCTTATAAATATAATTTGCAAATTCTTCAGATGTGTATTCACCTCTGCCCAACTCATCCAGCACAACACAGTTATATTCTTCCCAGTCAGCCTCAAGAACATTTTTCAGACATTCCACCCCTGCCGTATCGTACACTTCCTTAAGCTGCACGCGCTGTTTTCCTTTCCGGAGTGAAGTCTGAATAGGTACATTGTTATGA
Organism: Lachnospiraceae bacterium; assembly: GCA_034172985.1. Classification (GTDB taxonomy): domain Bacteria; phylum Bacillota; class Clostridia; order Lachnospirales; family Lachnospiraceae; genus CAG-303. The sequence goes on along the minus strand of JAXFDY010000084.1, from coordinate 19,092 downwards.
TATTTTTCCAATTCGACAATGCTGTGGAAATAATATCCCCGGAACTCATTCTCAATCGTGAAATCTTTCATTCTGAAACCTACCGGGTTTAATCCCATATCTTCTGCTATCTGATCAAACAGACAAGACTTTCCTGTGTTTGACTGCCCTATGATCACAAACTTATTTAAACTCATCTCAACATACCTCCAATGTCTTACCATCAACCAATTGTCAACATCTTTTGACAATACATCACAAGTATACGCATAAAAAGTGTCAATGTCAATTATTTTTTCAAAAAGCACTTGACACTTTACCTTTATTCCGCTAGAATACAATTCAGGTTTGCATTGTCCGCATATTCCTAATATGCAAACGTTGTAACAGTAAGTCAAATCTCTCTCAACGACTTACACATATAACAAATGGATTTGTAAATGGAGGAATTAAAAATGGCTAATATTAAGTCAGCAAAGAAAAGAATTGAAGTAACTGCAATCAGAACAGCTAAGAACAAAGCAATCAGATCTAAGGTTAAGACAGCTATCAAGAAAGTAGAAAGTGCTGTTGCTGCCGGTGATAAGACTGCTGCTGCTGAAGCATTAAAGAATGCTACAGTTGAAATCTCAAAGGCTCAGTCAAAGGGTGTATACCACAAGAATAACGCAGCCAGAAAGGTTTCACGTTTAGCTCTTGCAGTGAACAAAATGGCTTAATTCCTTAAAAGGACTTCGGAAGTATCCGAAGTCCTTTATTTTTCACTCTTTTAGCTGCTATATCTCACTAATATCATTTCCACCCCTATCTTATCGTCCAATTTGCCATTTTTCACATCTTCATCGACGCGGATGCATTCTTCCAGTGCATGTATGACAGATCTTACTTTAAATTTTTCTATCTGATGAATTGCTTTATTGACAACAAATGGCTGCATGGATAATTTTGATGCAATCTCTTTGCCATCCATTCCGTTTTTTCTCAGTTCCCACACTTGAAGCATAATATTGAACTGTCTCGACATCATATACAGGATTCTCATAGGCGGCTCTTTTGTTTCAATCATATCATAGTATAATTTCAATGCCTTCTTCCTGTTTTTGCTTCCCATAGCATCAATCATATCAAACACTTTCGAAACTATCATAGTAGTGCCGACTGCATTTATATCTTCAATTGTAATTTCGTCTTTCCCTATTGTATAAGATAATAGTTTTTCCATTTCTGTACTGATATAATTCATGTCAGTCCCTGTGGCAGCCAAAAGATATTCAATTGCACCATTACTCATCTGCTTTTGCTCTGCCCGCACCATACCGCTAATCCATTTCGCCAATATAGCCGGTGACTGCTCTGATAATTCACATACATACCCCAATTCTTTTACTTTTTTAAACAATTTCCCTCTTTTATCCGCTTCTTCCTCTACAAACAAGAGAATTGTGCTCTCAGGCAGCTGGTCAATATAATCAACCATCTTCTCATTTGCGTTTTTGAAAAATCCCGAATTTTCTATAACTACCAGTCTTCGTTCCGCAAAAAAAGGCATGGTATCTGCGATTGAAATTACCTCATCTACGTTGATTCCTTTCCCTTCAAAATAGGCATAATTCATAGTATCATCGCCACAAATGGCGGTTCTTATCTTATCCCTGTACTGCTTACGCAAATATCCTTCCGTTCCATATAAAAGATACATTTTTTTAAATTGACATTCTTTAATATCCTGATTTATATTTCGCATTTTCCGTCTCCTAACGGCAGTTAATTACTGCAAATATGAACAAATTTCATACTGTTCACCCTTTTCGTTTTCCGGCACCCGGATGCGAATCCTTCCGCATTCTGCCGTGACAAACAAGTGGGTTCCCATGTCATGATAGCGATCTACTACTTCCTGATGAGGATGTCCATAACAATTATCCTGCCCACATGAAATAATTCCATAAACCGGCTGGAGTTTTTGTAAGAACTCCTCCGAGGAAGATGTTTTCGAACCATGGTGCGGCACTTTTAATACATCAACCTTTTGGGATATGCAAAGCCTTTCCTCTACTTTACTGCTGATATCTCCGGTAAAGCACATGGTAAATTCACCATATTCCATAAGCATTACCATGGAAGCATCATTGATATCTTCATATGTGCCTTCTTCCGGACTCAAAAGTGTAAAGCTCATATCCTGATCTCTGATGACATCTCCTTTTTTTATAAAACACACAGAAACACCCCGTTTTTTCGCAAGCTTACACAAAGCCTGATATGCTTCTGCATATTCCCCGCAATCCGGTAATGCAATATTTTTTATATCTATTAAATCCCGTTCCAGTATTTCTTCAATTCCGTTTATATGGTCACTGTCCCCATGAGAAATCATGACATAATCCAAACATTGCACTCCCATATACTTTAAGTATGGAACAATCCTATAACTTCCCGGCTGACTGACTGAACTGCTGCCACCATCCACGAGATAATGGTGCCCCTCCGGGCTCGTAATCAATGTACAGTCTCCCTGGCCAACATCTATCGTCGAAATAGAAACAGCATGATCGGGTATTTTCCCATAAATTACCAAAATCTGTCCCGTACATGCGATCATCAAAAGCTTCCATTTGTTTTGCTTTCTTATTTTCCCATACGCCATCACCCAGAGCATGAAAAGTAATATTCCATAAAACACGATAAAGCTTATCTTATCCGGACATCCGGTAATCCAATAAGCTCCCGGCAGCTTTTCCACCCATTTACAAAGTCCGGTATACAATCGCACAATCAATACTCCTGCCCCACATGCAAATACAGCCGCAGTCCCACAAAAAAGCATCAGAACAGAGGCTAACATCCCGCTGCAAAAAAGTACTGATAACAATGGAACAACAATCAGGTTTAATAAAACTGCATATGTAGGAACTTCATAAAACAGACCGGCCGTCACCGGAAGATTCACAAGCCATATAATAATAGCTGTCCATACAGCCTGACAGCATCTCCATTTTATATTTTTCTTCTTTTTTCTTTTTTCACCGGTTTTCCAGTGTTCTGTCATCCATTTTTCAACTGCAGGACAGACAATTCCCACGGCCAGCATAGAAGAATAGGATAAAATGAAAGACTGTTGATAAATTCCATAAGGATTTTCCAGCAAAATCAAAATAATACTAAGTCCAATTGCACTTCTTATATCATAGGTTCTGCCAAGTACATCTGCAGTCACACGATAAATCATCATGTACATTGCTCTTTTGACCGAAACACCAAATCCTATCATACAGCCAAAGCCAATCAAAATCAAGGTGCTCAGCACTCCTGCATTCAAAAAAGTGCTTTTTCTTCTTATCAGCTGATAGACTCCCATTCCAACAAGAGACATATGCAGTCCTGAAATGGCCAGAATATGGGCAATACCATTTCTCTGATATAATGTTTTCTGTTCCCGGTCAAGCTCCGACTTATCACCATAAATAACAGCTTTTAAAACAGCTGCCTCTTCCCTGCCACACACACTGTCCAGATTCCGGCTCAACAACTGTCTGATCTCTGCCAGTTTTTCTTCCAATTCATCCCACGAGCCATCCAGAACTTCTATTTTCTTTCCTGCTATTTTAATTGGCATTTTCTTTCCGTAATAGTAGCTTTTTTCATCAAAATTACCTTCATTTCCAGCCACTTCAAATTCTACTTTTTTTCCATATATTTTAATTTGATTCCCAATATGGAGATGAAGATCCTGTCCGAAAGAGATCTCTGTAAAAACACCTGCCGGAAAATCAGTATTTTTCACTTTCACTACAAGTCGATATCCCTGTGTTGCCTGTGACACTTCTGTCACTTCCCCGCAAAGCATTATTTCTTCCTCAGGTTTTATCCTTTCGTATATCCTGTAGCTATCTAAAAGCCGATTCATACATCCGGCACCCAAAAAGAAGAAAATCAGGATAACTATTACATCCGTGATAAATTTTCTTTTACATTTACCATATCTGTATAAAATTACAAAAAGAATACAGAAGCCGGCCATAACAGCCGGCAAATATTTCATATGTTCTGCAATCAGCTCTCCCAGCATCAATGCAACCGCCGCCACGTACAACGGTCTTTTCATATGAAATCTGTTCCTCCTATTTAATCTGTGATTCCGCCGGTAATCGAACCAGGAAGCTACTGCCTTTTCCTTTTTCCCCTGAAACCTCAATCCGCCCATTCAGGCATCTGACAGCTTCATCCACAATAGCCAGACCCAATCCTGTTCCCGGAACAGAATCATTATTTTTCTCTTTTATCCGATAGAAAGGGATAAATATTTTTTCTCTTTCCGATTCATCAATTCCCACTCCGGAATCCTCCACTTTCAGGCAGAAATCCTTCTCATCCTGATACAGTGTAATCTCTACCCATCCACCAGGGCGGTTGTACTTAATGGCATTTTCCAGAAGATTTTTTATGACGAAAGACAATATGCCCTCATCCGTAATCAACTTTCTCTGATATGAATAAAATTTCACCGTAATATTATTCTGTTCTGCATCTCTCTGAAAATTTCTGATTTGACGTTCTATGATAGATGTAACATCTGCGTTCACCATTGACAAATTCTTTGTCCGGTTACCTTTTTCCTCTAATTCTGCCATCATATGCAGATCATCAATAATACTAACCCCTCTGTCCGCCTCATGTATAATATCATTTAAAAATTCCCGATACATCTCCCCCGATACGGACTCCTGCTGGAGCAGTGTATCTGCTAAAAGTCTTATGGCAGCCAATGGTGATTTTAACTCATGAGACACCATAGATATGAATTTTTCCATCTTACGGCTCATTCTATCCCTTAAAATAATATCCCACACCCCATTTTGTATGTACATATCTCGGTTCACTAGGAGTTGGCTCTATCTTTTCCCTTAACCGTCTGATATGCACATCTACTGTGCGGACATCTCCGGGATACTCATATCCCCATACAGTATTTAACAAAGCTTCCCGGCTGAATACTTTATCCGGATTTCCCACCATAAGTTCTAACAAGTCAAACTCTTTTGCAGTCAGACTCACCTCTTCACCGCACACATACAATCGTCTGCCATCTAATTCCAGTTTCAAATCTCCTTTTTCCAGAATTCTTAAGGATTCGTCATGTACATTTCTCGCATTTCTTCTGAGAATTGCCTTGATTCTTGCTTTCACTTCAAGGATGTTAAATGGTTTTGTCACATAGTCATCTGCTCCATACTCCAACCCCATAATCTTATCCATATCATCATCTTTTGCCGTAATAATAATAATCGGTACATCCGAAAATCCACGAATATCCTGACACAAATCAAGTCCATCCATATTCGGCAAAATTAAATCGAGCAAAATAATATCGTATTCCTTCTCATGTATTTTTTCTAATGCTGTCTCTCCATCATAAGCAGTATCCACTTCCATGCCATCCTGCTCCAGGCTGAATTTAATTCCCTTTACAATTAATTTTTCATCATCTACCACTAAAACTTTATACGCCATTTCCTCGCCTTTCCTTTAATCATTATACTTTGATTAAATCTTTGATTTTATCAAATGCACCACCTTTAATTCCGGAAACATTCATTACATCTTCTATCTTTGAAAATGCTCCGTTTTCTTCCCGATACTTAATGATAGCCTGTGCTTTTGATTCTCCGATTCCCGGAAGTGTCATAAGTGTTTCTTTATCTGCAGTATTTAAATTGATTTTGTTATTTTCCGCAGTCTCAGTATTCCCGATTTCAACTGTCTGCTGCATCGTTTCTTCAATGGAATATACTGTGATCTTTTCCCCATCACTTAATACTTCCGCAAGATTCAGATAATCCTGATCTGCATCTTCTGTAAAGCCTCCGGCCAATTCTACCAGTTCGTAAAGTCTTGTTCCTTCTGCAATCTCATATACACTTGGTTTTGCCACACACCCAGTAATAAAAACATATATATTGCTTTGATCCCCATTTTGTAAATCTTTGCTCTCTGTCTCCAGAACCACCTGTATATCCTGTTCTTCATCCATGGAACAGCTATGAATCATTCCGGCAGCACAAAAAGCTATTACTAATACAATTTTTTTACTATATTTCTTCAGTATCTTTTCCTCCTTCTTCCAAAGAGGATTTTCACAAATACTATTATTATTGTAACTAATTTTTTATTTTTTTACAACAACTTTTTACTATTTTCTAAATATAATAATACCAGCCACAGCAATCAAAAGACCTATAAGTTTTCTCCATTCAAATGCTGCTTTTTCCATTCCAAACAGTCCAAAAAGTTCAATCAGATAAGAAACCGTCAATTGGGCAATCACAATCAAAAGTGCTGATTTTGCAGGCCCAAGAGCATTCACACTTTTGATTACCGTCAATGTAATAAAAGCACCAATAACCCCGCCTAACAGTGTGTATTTGTTATCAACTGTAAATAATTTTGCCATGCTCTCTCTTCCCGTAAAGAACCATGCCGCAAAACAAACTAAAAACGCGGTAATCTGCACCCAGCAATTTGCTACCCACATACTTGATGCCTTTGTAACTGCCGTATTAAATACGCCCTGTACGCTCATAAGGGCACCAGATATTAACGCAATGAAAAATCCCATCATTTCCCTCCTGTAACTTATTTCATTCATTAAGAAATTATTTCCGGATTTTTCATTTTCATTCTTATTTTGAGTTAGTTTCTGTCTGTAATGACATAGATTCATCCAACGCATCTAATACTTCGTTTACATCTGCACCTGATTTAATTTTTCTCAGTGCATCCTTCATCTCATTTTTATAATTCAATGCAGACATTAATTTAGGAAGGGATATGGCACTTTCATAGGAAGCATAGAACACTTTACTTTCTTCCGGCACAGAATCTGTTTTTGCAAGAGGAAGCACTCCACAAAGTGAATACATCTGGTCTGCCATACCTAAACTCAGATATTTTGCAAAATCGTCCGCGATTTCTTTTTCATCCGAAAAACCATTCACAATGGCTAAATCCGTCACTGCAAATGAAGATACTTTTAATTTCTCATTTAAATCCGGAAGGCTGGCAAATCCCGTATCAATTTTCCAATCCTTATATATTTTTAACACATCGCTGCTCACGATGGCATACTGTAACTGACCCTGGAAAAAACTATTTTTTACATCATCATATGAAAAATCGTTCTCCCCTATAAAACATTCACAAAGCTCCTGATATTCTTTTGCCGCCTCAACAAGCTTCTGATTGTCCAGATTGACGCTTGTTTCATAACCGCTTTCTCCGCATATATCAGCATAGAAAGCAACAAATTCATAATTATATAAAAGATTCTTTGTATCCCACTTAAGAATTCCCTGCTCTTTTGCCAAAGACATAATCTGTTCAAAGCTCTCAGGAACTTTTTCTGTCAGTTCCTTATTATACATCAGCACCGTTACATCAAATCCCAGTGGATATCCGTATATTTCATTTTCATATTCCATATTATTCCATGTATTGTTGCAAAACATCTCTTTACTGTACTCTTTATCCTGAACAGTTTTTGCCACTGCACCAATTCTAACAATATTTTGAAGATATTCATTTTCAACAATATAAATATCCGGTCCCTCTTTTTTCCCATTTGCCTCCTGAATAGCTGTTACATATCCGAGATTCCCTACCTTTTTCAATTCTATCCGAACAGAATGTTCTTTTTGGTAAGCGGATGCTGCCGCCTGAAGATATGGTTCATAAGAAGCATTATTGTACCATAAGGAAATGGTTTCCTCTTTTTTGGCTGGTTGATTTTCCGCGTTTCTTTGTTCCACATGATTCTCCGCAATTTTCACTACGAAAAATGTGAGTAGAAGCATCACCAGAAGTACCGTGACCCTATTCACCATTCTTTGATACATTGTTATTCCCTCTCTTCAAAAACAATATAAGGAGCCTATCAGTTCGACAGCTCCTTATAGATTTTACAATGATTTTTTTAGGATTTCAATCATTTCATCTACATTTTCTTTGGTAAACGTTAATGGTGGCACAAAACGAAGTACATCTGTACCGGCCGAAATAACCAGAAGACCATTTTCAATACATCTTCCCACTATTTCTCCTACCGGTTTGGTAACTACAAGTCCCTGCATCAGTCCCTTTCCTCTTCTGGCTGTCACAAACTCGTATTCTTCCACCAGACTGTCAAGCTGCTGCTCCAGATAGTCCGACACTACCCCAACATTTTCCAACACATTTGTTGTACGGAATAATTCAAATACTTTATTTACTGCAGCACATGCCAATGGATTTCCACCATAGGTTGTTCCATGATCGCCCGGAACCATAGCACTTCCAACCTTTTCATTTGCCACAAATGCACCAACCGGAACTCCGCAGCCTAAAGCCTTTGCCATAGTTACCACATCAGGTTTTACGCCATAATGCTCATACGCAAGCATTTTGCCGGTACGTCCCATACCACACTGGATTTCATCCAATATCATGACAATATCATTCTCATCACAAAGCTTTCTCACACCGCGGATAAAATCTTCCGTTGCAGGATAGATTCCACCCTCTCCCTGAACTGTTTCCATAATAATTGCACACGTCTTTTTATTAATCAATTCCTTAACACTATCCAGATGATTAAATTCTGCAAATTTAATTCCTGATACCAGTGGCTGGAACGGTTCCTGATAATGGGCATTTCCCGTAACAGAAAGAGCTCCTATACTTCTGCCGTGAAAAGAATGATGCATAGCGATAATTTCATGATCAGCCACGCCATCTCGATTATATGCATACTTTTTTGCCAGTTTCAGGGCACCTTCTATAGCCTCTGTACCGCTGTTTGTAAAAAATACTCTGTCCAGTCCGGTAGCTTCGACGATATTTTTTGCAGCTTCAATGGCCGGCACATTATAATATAAATTCGAAGTATGAATCAGCTTATCAATCTGTGCTTTCAATCCATCATTATATACTTTATTATTATACCCAAAAGCAAAGACCGCAATACCTGCTGCAAAATCAAGGTAACGTTTTCCGTCTATATCGTATAAATAAACACCGTCCCCTTTCTCTAATACAATTTTAAATCTGTTATAAGTATGCAGAAGAAGCTGCTCCGCTTCTTCCATATATTCCTGACTTGTCATAATCTATTCCTTTCCATTCTGCCTATTCATGATAAAACTTATCATCTTCATCATTCAGAATAGCAGTTCCGATACCTCTGTTTGTGAATATTTCCAATAAAAGACAGTGAAGAATCCTTCCATCCAGAATATGCACCCTTGAAACACCATTATCAATGGCATCAATACAGTTATTGATTTTTGGCAACATACCTCCTCCGATGTTTCCGGCTTCCATCAGTTTTCTCGCTTCACTGATGCGAAGTTCAGATATAAGCGAAGCCTTGTCAGAAGGATCTCTGTACACGCCTTCCACATCAGTTAAAAATGCAAGTTTTTCAGCTTTCACTTCTCTTGCAATAGCACATGCTGCATCATCTGCATTAATATTATAAGAATTAAATTCGTCATCCATTCCTATCGGACTGACAATCGGAAGATAATCATTCTCAATTAAATCATATAGAATCTTGGCATTTACCTCTGTAATTTCTCCTACAAATCCTATATCTTCCCCATCTGAATATTTTTTTGTACATTTTAGCATCATGCCGTCTTTTCCACTGATACTTACCGCTTTCACCCCAAGCTCTTCCACTAATGCCACAAGTTGTTTTCCTACTTTACCGAGTACCATTTCTGCAATTTCCATGGTATCCTTATCTGTAACACGAAGACCATTGATAAACCGCGGCTCCATTCCCGACTTGGCAACCCACTTACTTATTTCCTTACCGCCTCCATGTACGATAATGGGTTTGAATCCAACCAATTTTAACAATGTGACATCTTTAATTACATTTTTCTTTAATTCTTCATCTGTCATAGCACTTCCGCCATACTTCACTACGATAATTTTACGATTAAATCTTTGAATATACGGTAATGCCTCAATCAAGACATTTGCCTTTTCCTGTAATGTTTCTACTGACATTGTCTCTCCTCCACTCTTTTATCAACTTCTGTAATCTGCGTTAATATTTACATACTCATGTGTCAAATCACATCCCCATGCAGTCGCACATGCATCACCCATCTTCATGTCAATCAGTGCTGTCACTTCATCCTCCGAGAGTATTTTTGTAGCTATCTCTTCACTATACCCGGTAGATACACTGTTCTCCACAATTTTTAACTTTCCAGCCCGGCTTTCGAAATAAATATCTACTTTTTCAGGATCAAACTGTACTCCGGAATAACCAAGTGCACAAAGAATTCTTCCCCAGTTTGCATCATGACCACAAATCGCACATTTTACAAGGCTGGAAGTAACAACTGATTTAGACAGAATAATGGCATTTTCTTTTGTATCCGCACCTGTCACTTTCACTTCAAACAGTGCAGTTGCCCCTTCTCCATCTCCTGCCATTTTCTTTGCAAGAAATGTATTTATAGCCAATAACGCCTTGGCAAACTTTTCATAGTCTTCATTTTTTTCTGTGATTTCCGGATTTCCTGCCAAACCATTTGCCATCACAATCATCGTATCATTTGTAGAAGTATCCCCATCTACCGAAATCATATTAAAGGTATCTTTCACGTCTTCTTTTACGATTTCCGTAAGCATTTCCTTGGAGATGTTTACATCCGTAGTCACAAAAGCCAGCATTGTACACATATTTGGATGAATCATTCCCGAACCCTTACACATACCACCTACAGTGACAGTCTTTCCGCCAATTTCCAACTCATAAGCAATCTGCTTAGATACCGTATCCGTAGTCATAATCGCTTCTGCAGCCAAAGTTGCATCTTCTGGAGTGTTTCCCAGCTGTTTTGCAAGACTTCCTACACCTTTTATCATTTTATCCATCGGAAGCTGTGCCCCAATCACTCCTGTAGAACCTATAATAACAGAATTATCAGGAATATTTAATACTCTCGCTGTTTCATCTGCCAGAAGCCTGCAATTTTTCATGCCCTCTTCCCCTGTACATGCATTTGCCACGCCGCTGTTTACAACGACTGCCTGCACATAGGGACTGTTTTTCACAATATCCATATCATATTTTACAGGTGCTGCTTTTACCACATTAGAAGTGAATGTACCTGCTGCCTTACATGGCACCTCACTATACACCATTGCCATATCTTTTTTTCCGGTGTGTCCTGCCTTGATACCCACCTCAAGACCGGTTGCCTTAAATCCTTTTGCAGCTGTAACGCCGCCTTCTATCTGTTTCATATATTTCTTCCTTTCCATATCATCTATGTATCTATTAAGGGAACATTGGCACCTGAAGTAATCCTTCTGTTTCCTCTAATCCAAAGAGCAGATTCATATTCTGTACTGCCTGACCGGCTGCCCCCTTTACCAGATTATCCATAGCACCCATCATAATAATACGGTTTGTCCGCTCATCAATCTTAAAATTCACATCTACATAATTGCTTCCCTCGACCCATCTTGTCTCAGGACAAACATTTTCATCCAAAACCCGGACAAATTTTTCTTCCTTATAATACTTGTCATACGTGGCTTTCACTTCATCATACGTTACATGCTTCTTAAGTGAGGCATATGCTGTTACAAGAATTCCTCTGTTCATCGGAACCAGATGAGGGGTAAAATTAATCTTTACATCTTCCCCTGATGCATAAGAAAGCTGCTCCTCTATCTCTGGTGTATGCCTATGTGTTGCCACACCATATGCTTTTATATTCTCATTTACTTCACAATACAGATTGCCCACCTTTGCGCCTCGCCCGGCACCGGATGTACCTGACTTTGCATCAATAATAATTGTATTCATATCAATGAGCCCCTCTTTTGCCATTGGATAAATAGACAAGGTTGAGCAGGTTGGATAACAGCCGGGATTTGCAATCAGCCTTGCACCCTTGATTTTTTCTCTGTTAATCTCACAAAGACCATAAACTGCTTCCTTGATAAATTCAGGGCTCTTATGTTCAATTCCATACCACTTTTCATAAGTTTCCACATCTTTGATTCTGAAATCCGCACTTAAATCAATAATCTTTACTTTATTCAATACTGCTTCATTTACTAATGATGCACATAATCCCTGAGGAGTTGCTGTAAAAATAACATCCACTGCGTTGCTCAGTTCATCCATATTGTCATCCAGGCACTTGTCTTCTACAATCTGAAACATATTCTGGAACACTTCATAATACTTCCTATCTATATAACTTCTGGAACCATACCACTTTATCTCTACATCTTTATGCTGCATAAGAAGCCTTACAAGCTCTGCTCCTGCATACCCTGTAGAACCAATAATACCGGCTTTTATCATTTTTTTCCTCCAATTCCGTACATATATTATATACCAATCTACAAACTACTAGTTTATCCCATTTCTACTACATTGTAAATACCTTCTTTCAAACTTTTCCAATGAGGTATTGCATCAAAATGAAATTGTTTATAATTATACAACTGCATTGCATATTATGCAACATATTTTTGCATTTTTTAGCTTTTTAATTTGTTTTTGTTTATTTTGATACATTTTAATGCATTTTTATTCATAATAATTGTATTTTATCATGAATCAATTTTAAGGCTCAGAAAACTTCTTGCATTTTCCTTTTATATGTTGTATACTTCCCACTAGCAAGGCAATTTCTAATTGTCATTACATAAAAAATTGGAGGATATCACAAATGAAAGAAAAAGTTATCTTAGCTTACTCTGGCGGACTTGATACAACAGCCATCATCCCTTGGTTAAAAGAAAATTATGATTATGATGTTGTTTGCGTATGTGCAAATGTAGGACAGGGAAATGAAATCGATGGTCTGGATGAAAGAGCAAAGCTTTCCGGTGCAGAGAAATTATATATTGAAGATCTTACAGATGAGTTTGTAGACGAGTATGTTATCCCATGTGTACAGGCAGATGCAGTTTATGAAAACAAATATCTTTTAGGTACTTCTATGGCTCGTCCTGTTATTGCAAAACGCCTTGTAGAAATCGCAAGAAAAGAAGGGGCTACAGCTATCTGCCACGGTGCTACCGGAAAAGGTAATGATCAGGTTCGTTTCGAGCTTGCAATCAAGGCATTAGCTCCTGATCTGAAGATTATTGCTCCTTGGAGATGTAATGAAACATGGAAAATGCAGTCCAGAGAAGATGAAATCGAATACTGTAAACAACATGGCATCGACCTTCCATTTTCTGTTGATTCCAGCTACAGCCGTGATCGTAACTTATGGCATATCAGTCATGAAGGTCTTGAACTGGAAGATCCTGCAAATGAGCCAAACTATGATCATCTTTTAGTACTTGGCACTACACCGCAAAATGCTCCGGAAGAAGGAGAATATATCACCTTGTCTTTCGAAAAGGGTAAACCAGTTGCATTAAACGGTGAGAAGATGAAAGCTTCCGCAATCATTACAAAATTAAATGAATTAGGCGGCAAACATGGTATCGGTATCGTAGATATTGTGGAAAACCGTGTAGTTGGTATGAAATCCCGTGGTGTTTATGAAACTCCTGGCGGAACAATCCTGATGGAAGCTCATAAGCAGCTGGAAGAATTGATTCACGACAGAGATACGATGGCATTCAAGAAAATCATTGATGCTAAATTTGCTGATGTTGTATACGAAGGAAAATGGTTCACACCACTTCGTGAAGCACTTCAGGCATTCGTTGAGTCTACTCAGGAATATGTCACTGGTGATGTTAAGATGCAGTTGTACAAAGGCAATATTATTAAAGCCGGCACAACTTCCCCATATTCTCTCTACAACGAATCCATCGCAAGCTTTACAACAGGTGACTTATATGATCACCATGATGCAGAAGGCTTCATAAACTTATTTGGACTTTCATTAAAAGTTCGTGCTATGAAGATTGCAGAAGCAAAAAAAGATAAATAAAAACAAGAAGATGCCGCATATGATCAGATATGCGGCATCTTTTTTAACTATGTTTCTCTTGCGGCTCTTCATCCACTTCTTCTATAGATTCCTGTACAGTTTTCCTTTGTACGTCAGCTCTCAATAATTTATAAATAGTAGCCATCACCGGTACTCCAAGTAACATACCGGTAATTCCCCAGATTCCCCCACAGACAGTAACACTGAATAATACCCAGATTCCAGGAAGGCCGATGGACGTTCCCACCACCCTCGGATAAATAATATTTCCTTCCAGCTGTTGCAATATAATAAGGAAAATCAGGAATAATACTGCATCCATAGGTGACACCGTACAAATCATAAATGCACCTACAGCAGCCCCAATATATGCACCTACAATAGGCAATAAGGCTGTCAGACCTACGACGGTTCCCGTCATACCTGCATATGGAAAACCAAAAAGTTTCATACCCAATGCACATAAACAACCGATAATCACAGCTTCTGTACACTGTCCAACGACAAAACTCTTAAAAGTATCATTCGCAACACGCAATACATAAGCTGTTTTTCTCCTAACATCTTCTTTTACATAAACCCGTGCTGCTTTTTTCACCTGTCTGATAAGTTTTTCTTTGCCCAACAGCAGATAAATGGCAAAAATCACAGCTACCACAAGCTGTACCACCATGGAAAAGGTCATTGATATCATGGTGACCATAGCATTCATCACACCGCCTGCACCAGTCACAAGAATATTGGCGATACTTGCAATAATCTCTCTCCAATTAATCTCTGTTTTTTTCAGTGTGTTATTAAGAACCGTTTTTATTTCTTCCTGTTTCATTAACCATGCATATATTTTTTCCGCTACTTTCGGAACTTCCTCCACAATCAGGCTCATGCAGAGAATTAACTGGGGAAGAATAATCTTAACAATAAGTACAAATGCCAGAACAATCGATCCCAGAGCCAAAATAAGGCAAACCGGTCTTCTGGTTTTTTCCACAATCTTCTTCCTGCTCTTAGGAAAATAAATCGATTCATATTTCGTCATCAAAATCCCTACCACATATGCCATGGCACAGCCAATCAAAAAAGGTTTTAATGATCCAATGGCCGTATCCATAATGGAGGCAAATAAATTTATATTATGAATTAAAATATATACAACAAAAAGTGCTGTCGCAAATATTGCCGCTATTTCTGCATATTTTTTTAAATCTTTCTTCACCTTATGACTTCTCCTCCTGTTTTTCTTTTTCCTTTTCTTTCTCTAATTTCCTTCTTTCCCTTCTTCTCAAATCCTCCCCCAGAAAAGTATATACTAAAGCTGCCATAGGTATACCAAGGAACATACCACTGACACCTGAAATATTCCCGCCTACAACAATCGCCGCAAAAATCCAGATAGACGGAAGTCCCACTGCATTTCCTACCACATGAGGATACACGATTTTATTATCAATCTGTTGTAGAACCAGAAAGATAATCAAAAATATAATAGACTGTATTGGCGATTCAATAGCAATCAGAAACATACCTATCCCGCATCCGATAAATGCACCTATCACCGGTACCAAGGCAGTAATCGCTACAATCACTCCTACCAATACCGGATAAGGAATCTGAAATACAACCATAACCAATGTTACCATAAAGCCCAATATAATAGCATCAACACACTGACCTGTGATAAATCCGGAATATACTGCATTTGCCCGCTGTAGAAAATTCATAGTAGACGCGGCAGCTTTCGCAGGTAGATATCCATTTATTACTCTCTTCATTTTATCAGATAAAGTTTCTTTCTGCATCAAAATATAAAATGCAAAAAAGAATCCTATGGTAAATCTGGTAAGCACGATTACAATTCCACCAATCATATCTCCACCAGTCTTCACCACGGCCAGAAAAGTATCATTTTTCATCAGATCATTTAGCAAATCTTTGTTGAATAAGAATTCCTGTAACTCATTCATCAGACCACCGGATATATGAAATGTATTCTCAATATACAAAATCATCTGGTTGACTAATGGCGGAAGTTTCTCTTCCAGTACTTTTGCGCTGTTAATAATTTCAGGAATCAGCCCTGCCAGCACGGCCGAAATAACTCCCAGTAAAATAATAATTGATAAGGTAATCGAACAAGCTCTCTTTACTGATTGGTTTTTCCACATTTTTCCGTTCATATACTTTTCCAGTTTTTTGACAATCAGATTGAGAATAAATGCAATCACACATCCATAAATCAATGGTGAAACAACTGAAAAGCATGTCCCCACAAATGACATTACTGATTGAAATTTCCAGATCAAACATACGAGCAAAACAATTCCCAGTAGTCCTTTTAAAAATTCTTTCTGTCCTTTATCCATATTTTGCACACTCCCCTGCTAAATTATTTTAAGCTTTTTATCATCTATTTCAACTCTGCAGTTTCCGCCTTTTTTCATTCGTCCAAACAAAAGTTCTTCTACCAGAAGCGGTTTCACCTCACTGGCAATCACCCGGTCTATCTCCCTGGCTCCGTACTGATTCGTAATTCCTTTTGCTTTTATGAATTCTATTGCTGCTTCTGAAAAACTCAATGTGACATTTTTTTCCCTCATCTGTTTTTTTAGTTGTTCCAGTTTCTTTTCGGTGATTTTTCTTGCCATTTTATCATCCATGCTATGAAACAGAACGATTTTACTCAGACGATTTCTGAACTCCGGCTGAAATGTCTGATTCACCGCCTCCGAAATAGCTGTATCATCCACCTTGCCACTGCCAAACCCGATCATGTTTTTTCCCACACCGGCTGCTCCCGCATTACTTGTCATGATAATGATAATATTTCGGAAATCCGCCTTTCTACCCTGATTATCTTTTAATGTAGCATAATCCATTACCTGTAGGAGTATATTATAAATATCCGGATGTGCTTTTTCAATCTCATCCAGCAATAAAACTGCATATGGATGTTTTCGTACCTCCTCCGTGAGCAATCCCCCGTCTTCATAACCGACATACCCTGCCGGTGCTCCAATCAGCTTGGCCACTGCATGTTTTTCCGAATATTCACTCATGTCAAACCGAAGAAAAGATATGCCAAGTTCTTTCGCCAGTGCTTTTGCCGTTTCTGTCTTTCCCACACCAGTTGCACCCACAAAAAGAAAAGACGCCATGGGTTTATTTTCATCATTCAGGCCGGCTTTTGAAAATTTTATGGCATTGCTCACAAGAGCCACTGCTTCATCCTGTCCAAAAACTTCTTTTTTGAGATTCTCTTCCAACTTTGCCAGCTGCTCAATATCATTTTTCTCTATCCGCTGTTTTGGTACATTGCACGTCAGAGACAGCATATCATCAATCAGTTCCTTATTGACCGACTGCGTCTTTTGTGCTAATGGATGTAGTTTTCGATATGCTCCCGCCTCATCAATCAAATCTATGGCCTTGTCCGGCAGAAACCGTTCGTTCACAAACTTCCGGCTCAGTTCCACCGCATATTCCATCACGCCTTTTCCATATTTGACACCATGAAATTTTTCATAACGTTTTTTCAAACCCTGAAGAATTTCCACTGTCTCCTCTTCAGATGGTTCCCCAATATCCACTTTCTGAAACCTGCGCAGTAAACTTTTACTCTTCATAATATGTTTTCGATATTCTTCATAGGTAGTAGCCCCGATAAATCTTATATTCCCTTCTGCTAAATATGGTTTTAACATATTCGACATGTCCAGGCTTCCTTCGCCAGTTGCCCCGGCTCCAACAATATTATGAATTTCATCCATATAAAGAATAGGCTTTTCCAGATTCTCCAATCCATTCATCACATATTTAAAACGCTGTTCAAACTCACCCCGATATTGCGTACCTGCCACCATGGTTCCCATATCCATAGAGAAAATCTTTGTATTTTTTAATTCCTCCGGAACACATCCCTGTTCGATCATTTGAGCCAGTCCATAGACTATGGCTGTTTTCCCAACCCCGGGTTCTCCTACATGAAGCACATTATTTTTCTCCATACGGCAAAGAATCTGAATGGTTCGTTCCAGTTCCTTTTCTCTTCCAATTAAAGGTGCTTTCTCTCTGCATGTATCATTGATACATTCTACATATTCTTTCCATCGTTCCTTTTTCCCTTTTGACTGGCTCTTATCAACTACCCATCCATCCTCTTCCGTAAAAGAAATTTCTTCCCCCGCATCTTCATAAGCATATTCATTCTCACGCTCACGAATCAGACTTTCCCTTGACAAATCGCCGATTAATTCTAATAGATCAATATTTTGCTTTACAATAAAATAAACGGCATAACTTTCTTCCAGAGATAAGATTGCAGAAAAAATATGTGTCAGATTCACCTGTTCTCTTCCACTTGCAATTGCTTTACTTTCCGCTCTTTGAAATACGAGTTTAAAATCTTCACTAAATTCCATGCCATTTTCATCCGCTGCATATCCGGCATTTTCTTTCACAAAAGCAATCAGCTCTTTTTGAAGCTGTCTGCAGTTTCCTCCATGCATTTCAAAACAATCAGAAAAATCTTCATTCAATGTCAATCCGTATAAAACATGCTCCGGCATGAAATACCGGCTCTTACATTCTTCTGCCAGCGAAAAGCTATCCTCCAGCAGTTTTTCCACATCATCTGAATAATTACCAAAATCCATCCTGTTATATACTCCTTTAATCTACTCCTCAACTGCCTCTATCTTCAACGGGAAACCACATTTTCTTGCCCAATCTGTAGCACTGTTCACCTTGGTTCTCGCTATATCTCTTGTATACACACCCACGACTGCATAAGTACTCTGATGAATCGCCAGCATCAATCGTTTTGCTTCTTCCTGGTCTTTATCAAATATTTTCATT
The DNA here is from genome assembly GCA_034172985.1 of Lachnospiraceae bacterium. GTDB lineage: Bacteria > Bacillota > Clostridia > Lachnospirales > Lachnospiraceae > CAG-303. Next base: position 289 of record JAXFDY010000084.1, on the reverse strand, counting down.
AACACTAATGTTACAAATTCCATCGTTGTATAATCATCATTATACATTAATACTTTATAACGTTTTGGCAGCTTTATTTTTGCTTCCGGCCGTTCTTTGATTGATTCCTTTGGCATAAATTTCATCCACCTCCATGATATAGTTACCTTGTGAACTACCCATTGTCTAAAGCCAATGGGCTTCCTGCTTCATTGACCTCGCAACCTACTATCTCCACAGGCGTTAATTCGGGCAGTCCCTGCCCTACCCAGTAATTCTCTTATGCTATTTTTCTTAATCCCTCTGCCAA
>JAXFDY010000071.1:0-2378 GCA_034172985.1 Lachnospiraceae bacterium | reverse complement strand
ACCAGTACATGAGATATATAGTGGACAGATATTGACAGAGAATGATATCTCTATTGATCATTTTGTTCCATGGTCTTATGTGGCACATGATGAAATGTGGAATCTGAATCCTACGACAAAAAGCATAAACAGTTCCAAGAGAAATAATTTGCTGGAGAATTAAAATCTATTATTTTACCGGTGTATCAATCAGCACAAAACTGTGGATTTAGCAGTTGGAAGTATCAGGTGGGGGAATAAATGAAGATATACAATAAGTTAGTTCGAGATAAAATTCCAGAGATTATCGAAGCAGATGGAAAATTATGTGCAACCCACATTCTATCTGAAGAGGAATATATAGCAGCTCTTGAAGCAAAACTGAATGAGGAAGTTGCTTTTTCAAAAGAATCCAGTAAATATGTGGGTTGTGGGATTCTAAAACGGAATTTTTATACCAGATTTATACCAATTTTTAAGGATTTTGGGCTGTGACATGGCTTGTTGAAAAATGGTCAAGTATGATTTAGTCAATCGTACTTGACTATTTTTATGAATAATTAACTTTGTAATGCTACTTGTCATACGACAAGTAAAATAGAAATGTTACTTGACGTACGACAAGTAATAGAATAAAATTATGATGGAGGTGAAACACTATGAACACACAGCTGGTAAGAGAAAAACAGGACCTTACTTATTTGTCCTGGTCGGTATATCGCAATTCTTCAGGAACAGCAGGTTCTTTTCTGAAATCCCAGTCCGAACTGGGAGGGAAGAAGGTTTATTATAAGCTCTCTAATTTTGATAAAGTACAAGGTGTAATCGGTCACGAATGTGTAAATGAATTGATAGTTGACCGATTGCTTACCACACTGGGAATTCCTCATTTGTCCTATCAGCTTATTCATGCAGATATCATGGTGGATGGAAAGGTTCATGAAGTGTATCTTTGTGCCTCTGAGAATTTTAAGGAAAAAGGTGAGTCCAAAATTGCCCTGGATGCCTATAAGGAAAGAGAAGGACAAGAAGCGGAATCTGCCCTCGAATTTTGTGTGCGCATGGGTTGGGAGGAGTATATTTATCAGATGCTCGTGGTGGATTATCTGATTCTCAACCGAGACCGGCACGGAGCTAATATTGAAGTTTTGCGTAACAGTCGAAAGAAGACATTTCGTTTGGCACCGTTGTTTGATCACGGACTTTCACTGCTTTGTCGCTGTGTGGATGACAATCAGACAGATGCGTTTGATGTAATGGAAGATAAGCCTTGCAATAATTATATTGGTTCGAAATCCACATGGGAGAATTTAAAGCTGATACCTACAGATAAAATGCCGGTATTAAATCCTTTGTGCGAGAGTGACAAAGAGAGTGTGATGGAAGGACTGGAAGGGATTATTTCCGAAACGCTTCGAGATAAAATATGGGAAATGATTTGGAAAAGGTGGTGTGCATATGAGGATTTTTGCAATTCGAGATGAATCTGCCAAGACGCAGAAGGATTTGGCATATCTTCTTTATTATGAACTTGAAAAGAGGTTTTATATTGAATTGCCGGAAGGTGCAGATCCTTGGGAACTGCCTTTGCTGCTGGATTCCTTTGTAAAACAAAATGAAACTACAGTAAACTCTTATTGGAGTAAAATCTGGGTTCAGCAGCGAATCATTCCGACAGACCGGCAGAACATCGGAGAGATTCTGCGTGATAATCAGATAGAAGAATATGATGAATATGAACTTCTGATGTTGGCGATGGGAAGGTGTGCGCAGGATGACTATTACTTGGTCCCCATTGACGAAAAGGATCTTCCGCAAGAAATCACGAAGCGATTTGCTACAAGAATAGAAGACGTACTTCCTTTGGATGATTATTGTTTGCTTGTCTTTTTTAGAGATGGAATTATCAAGAAATGTGATTTGAAGAAACACTTTGAGAAGACGAAAGGTTTTCAAATCTTACTTAAGAAACCGGAATATTTTGAACACGTTCAAATGCAAACAGGCGGATATGGTGTGGCATGGGATGTGAATATGAGCATCTCAGATTCTGTGCTATATCGTATGGGGAAAGTTGTTCCTCTTACTGCGGCAGATTTTCGAAATTTTGTCACGCATAGAGTAATTAATGCAACGGAAGCGGCAGAGCTGCTTGGGTGCTCCAGACAAAATATTATTGATTTGACAAAGCGAGGTAAACTGCATCCGCTCAAATCATCTGACAAGAATACATTGTACTTGAAAAGTGAGATATTAAAGAGAAATTGGCAGTAGGAATTTGGCAAATGCCATTGTATTTTGTAAAATTTGCGCTTTAATATTTTTAAAGTGCAAACTTGTGTAAAAAAGAAACGAGTACCCATTTCATGAGATTATGATAAATGAGAAATGTGGCGGAA
>JAXFDY010000202.1:0-17205 GCA_034172985.1 Lachnospiraceae bacterium | reverse complement strand
CTTTAAAAATAAGAAGATTATTGTCAATCATCAGCTACAGCGCTATCCTAAGGTTGGATACCAAATCGTAGATACGAAAACAGATGCCGGAACCAGAGAAGTGCCTATGATACCGGAGGTGGAAGATGCGTTTAAGCGTATTTTAGCAAATCGTCCCAAACTAAAGGTGGAGCCTATAATTGACGGATATTCGGGTTTTATCCTTATTGACAAGGATGGTCATCCCATGGTTGCAAATCACTGGGAGAAATATTTTCAGCATATAGTGCAGAAATATAATAGTATTTATAAGGTGCCGCTTCCTAAAATCACACCACATGTATGTCGTCATACATTCTGTTCCAGAATGGCAGCAAAGAGACTGAATCCAAAGACTTTGCAGTATATTATGGGGCACTCGGATATCAGTGTTACGCTGAATACATATACTCATTTGGAGTTTGATGATATTGTGGAAGATGTTAAGAAAACAACCCAAAAAGAAGTAAAAAAAGATGCCTGAGGTAAAGTGCTATACTTTACTTCAGATTTTACTTCACTTACCCATGAAATAATAAAAAATTGTGGGCAAATACGTGAAGTATAAGGGAAATGGTGAAAAGCGTAGAATACCCTAAAAATAAGGATTTGAAAGGACATAAGAGGTTATGAAAGACAAAATAAAAGTATTATTCATCTGCCACGGCAACAATCATACTATGGTTGAAAAGCGTTGTAAATAAAGGGATTGTGAGAATTGAAAGTCTTGCTTACCTCGAATTTACTTCAATTTATGGAAGGAAAATCAAAAGATGTAAGAAGATATGAAAGGTTTTGAATATAGCAATTTGCGGGAGATGCCTGAAAGGGTATCTCTTGTTTTTTGCAGAAAAGAAATGGAGGTATGAATAAAATATGGTAATAGGAAAAATTAATTTTAATACGGGTAAATTTGCAGGGAAATTCTCAGTGGACTGGGATAATTGGGTAATGTGTCTCAAAGATTATTACTTTGAGACACATCATTTTATTTTGAAGTGCAGACTGTGTGGGCAATTGTTAGCACCTGTGGTACAACAGGTGGGACCTTATAACTGTGGTTGGAAGAAAGATAAAGGGGGATGGATTTGCCATCAATGCTACTATCACGGTGGATTGGAAGGGACAGAAAAGGAAATCAAGGACTACAAAAGGTCAGTGCATGAGAATAATAAGAAAATCAAAAGAGAACTCCGAAGATATATACTCTTTCATCCATGGGGGAGATTTAAGAAAATATAAGTTGTTTTCAAAAACTGCATGATATTTTACCCCTAAGATGTTATGTCTTAGGGGTGTTGTTAGGGTTCAAATTTGAATACTTATATTTGTTTGTCTTAGCAGATTGGACATATTGAATTAGCATAGGTTTGCAGATTCTCCAGGATCTACTATTGTTTATTTTGAATCCCTTGAGTTGTCCGGATTTTAATAGGTTGAGGCAAGTGGATTTGCTAATGTTCAGAAAATAGCAGGCCTCTTCTGTTGTCATAATGTCTGGATAATTTTGATCAAAGATAATCATAGATGTCCTCCTTCTCAATATTTATGCCTGAAGAAATAAGTACGTAGCAAATTAGGGATTCTTTTGTGATTCTCCAATCGGTTGAGTTTGGTTTTATTGCATTAACTTCTCCTTCGGAAATAAGTTTGTATACGGCGTGGCGTTCTACAGATAATAATGTACAAACATCTTCTACAGTTAAAAGTGTAGGATAATCGCTAAACATGGTTAATATCCTCCTATTGGTGGTAATTTAGATTAATATGTGGTTTTTGTAATTTACATTAAAATAAACAATTTGATAAGGAAAATATAATTATTTAAATGTTAGGAGGATGATAAGTACTTGATTTTTTATCAGATAACCACCGGAGCAGATCGGTTACCATTGTATACAGAATGATAATAACAAAATGTATTACAATTTTGCGATCCTTGTTATTAATAGTGATTACGAATAGTAATAATTGTAGCGAAGCAAAAATTATTACTATTCGTATACAATATTTTAGAAAGTGTAGAAAAATGAATAAATCAAATAAGGAAAGTAAAACAGAAGTATTGGTTGCAAGATGTACAAAACAAGAAAAAGATCAGATTATAAAAAAGGCTAAAGCAGAAGGAAAGTCTGAAAGTCGATATATTTTAGATTGCTGTATAGCTCCTACAGAACGCAAATCGGATAAACTAAGAAAGATATTTGTTCAACAAATTCAGATGCAGGAGGAACTGAATCAGTTAAGCTATATTGTTGATGATTATGAAGATGAATTACCTGAAGATTTTACTGAAGACTTTAGAAAGCTAATGAAAAGTATTGGAGAAAAGATGAAATGCCTACATTAAGAGATATGGGAAAATATAACACTAGCAAAGATTCATATTATGGTAATACCCTCTATTATAAGAATCCGGATGCCATTGAAAAAGTAATAAGATATATTTCTAGAACGAGATGGAATGAAGACAGAAAAAAAGATTTAGTGTGTATTGGAGGAGCTGGAATAGATATAAATGCTCCTGTAGAGATAATAATTCAGCAACTTATGGATATACAGAAGTTCTATAATATCAATAGTAGAAAAGGAAGACGATTAGTACATCTTGTATATTCATTTTCTGATGAAGATTTTTATGCTTTAAATAGAAACTATGCACTGGTAAATCTTGTCGCAAGATATATTAGTGCTTATTTTTTTAATCGGGGATTTCAAGTTTTTTATGGAATACATGATGATGAACAAAAGCATGTACATATACATTTTGCAATTAGCAGTATCAATTACATTAATGGAAAAAAGTATCATGCAGCAGGTGAATCGTTTAAAGAAATGATTCGTATATTTGATAGTATTTACCATCAAATATGCAGCAAGACAAATAATTATTAGAGATTAGGAGAAAGAAATATGATTTATGCGGTAACAGCATGTAATGGTTTTGGAGTTTTTAATGATTATTCAAGAATAGAGAAATGTTCTCCCTTCTTGAAAAATTTAAAGGTAGTTGAATTTGAAGATTTTTATCAGGCGTATAAATATGCCGTAGATTATTACAATGAAGCACAGCAGGAAACAGAAGACTGTGTAGATAACTCATTTTATGGGAATAGCACTGATATTAAGCCTAATTGGATCTTATTTCGGAATGAGATTCGAAAAATAAATGCTCAAAGTTACATATAGAGAAAGCGTTATCTGTCTGAAAAAGAGTAGGCACTTCCGGAAGTGCCTCCTCTTCATTTTCGTCAATATTTTCAAATAATTCACCAACCGGAACATTCAGAATAGTACTCAATTTATCAAGTGTTTCGAAACGTATTGAATCGGTGTTATTTTCAATCATTTTCTTGAAAGATACATAGTGCATGCCTAATTGCTTGTTAAGCCAATATCTACTTTTTCCTTGTTCCTGAAGGATGTCTGTAATCCGCAGTCTGACCATATTTTCACCTCGCTAGAGATATTATATGGAGAAAAGACTTTTTAAATAACGTAGTTCTAAATAAGGTATCTTGACGAACCATAAAGCTGAGTGATATTATTAAATAATAGAGAGAATCTTTTAAGGTGTAAAAGTAGGAATTTTTAATTATATATTATAATTAAGAATAACTAAAAGGCTGAAAGTTTTAGTAAATACAAATGAAAGGGGATAATGTCAATGGAAGCAATAACAGGAATACTTTGGATTTTTTTTATTATTTTTAATTTAGTAATCTATCATAAAATTTTTAAAGTTTATTATTTTAATTTGGGTAGAGGTCTGATGAAAGAATTAATTGCATCAATATTTTTTGCCTCTATTGAAACAGCGATAGCTCTACGTATTGGGAAATATGTTTTAATTGTAATAGGTATCATTTTGGTAATTGGATTTATTGTAATGAAATTTGGGCAAAGAGAAGAAGAAAAACAGGGGCAGACGGAACAAACTGATGCTCAGCCTATTAAACCCAAAAACGCAGAAGAACAACAATCGAATGAGGTCAATACAAATAGTATTGAGCCGATTACAAGTGAAGTGACAGAAAATGAAGATATAGAGCCTGCTAATAAAATTCCTATAAGCGAAGCAATGAAAATTATAAAGGAAAAATATGATTCAAATGATAAAGTTGTGGCAATAAAGGAATTTAGAAAATTGACAGGATTGGGATTGAAAGAATCCAAAGAAATAATTGATCAAATCTTATCAAGTCCAAGTTCTAAATCAGTATTTCAAGAACCTGAAGTTACACAAAATGTAATGAAAGAGCATGAAGAAAAAAAGATTTACTGTGCGCACTGTGGTGAGAAAATATTATTGAGTGCAAAGTTCTGTAATTATTGTGGGGAAGCAAATAGCTATAAAAAGTAATGGGATGGTAGACTGAGAAACAGGGCGTTAAGAGAGGGAGGAATTATTATGCAAACAGTTTTATGGGCAATTATTATGATCTGGAGTTTATCTGTGTTTTTCACAATATTTGTTGACTGGGTAAAATGGAAACCAACGGATGAGAAATTAACAGGTAGAATAAAATCAGTAATGATGTATCGTTTAAAAATGTTCATTCAAATGATTATACCAGCTATATTAGGAATGCTCGGCGCCATGGTTGTATTTTTGTAATAATTGTGAGGTGTAATTGATATGTTTTGTTATAAATGTGGTAATAAAATTCCTGATGATTCTAAGTTCTGTCCAGAATGCGGTACAAAATTTGATATTGGGAGTTCTAGTGAAAACAATGTAGGAAATAAAAGCAAATCAGAGAATTTGGCAAAGGAGAATACAAAGAAAAGTAAAAAGTCATTATTTAGGATGATAATCTCACCCCAAGTATACTATCCAGCAATGATTGTGTTATTTATCTTGGCTTGGGTAGCGGGTAAATCAAAATCGACAGGAGATACAGATTTAGCTCAATTTATTGGTAAGTCAGAGCAAGAAGTAGCCGAGTCATTTGGTGTTCAAATCAATGAAATGTCAATGTATCCAGATGAAAATGCAATTGTAGTAACATGTGAAGAGGGGGCTGTTTCATGTATTAATGTGTCTGAAACAGCTTCTGAGTACTCATTTGAAGGATTCAAATATGGAGATACATTTGATAAAAATATATTTGATGAAAAGTACACATTTTATAATAGTTTGGAAGTAGATGGTAATACAGTATATGTATATGAGGGGAAGAGCATGGCAGATAGTTTATCAATATTTGTCGACTCCACAGATAAAGTAAGTCAGATCATGTACATGGCTGGGTTATCAGCAACAGAGTGTTTAGGCAATGATGATGAAAACGATAGTATAGACTATGAAGAAACATATGTGGAAAGTTCGGAGACAGAAAATGCTGAACAAACAGACTCTGAAATTGAAAGTATTGATATTGATTATTCGGGGGAGTATATAAGTATAGATGGAAGTCAACAACTATATCTTGATTTATATGATGCAATAGATTCCGATGGTTCAATTGGTAATTTGTTCATGTATGAAGGAGAGAATCTTTTATACGATACTCCTTATTATGTTTCAACGAAAGAACCTGATGCTTTTCAGGACTGTTATATAAGAACATATGTATTTTACGATGGAGAGACTCCATATTATTTAGGATTTACAAATCAAGACGGAGAAATATTGATTGACTATGATAGTGAAAATAGAAATTGGGGTTATTTTACTAGAGCGAAAGAGGATGGAGTCCTATATTCAGTAAAAGTTACGGCTTCTGATGGATATGTTAATATTAGAGAAGAAGGTAATATTAATTCTGATATTATAGATACAGCAAATACTGGAGAAATATTACCAGTATATGCGGAAGAAGATAATTGGCTACAAATTGGATATGAAGGCAATTTGGGATGGGTTGCTACGTCTCAGGTAGAGAAGTATTAAAATAATAAAGTGCAAAAAAGACCAGTGGGGAAACCTGCTGGTCTTTTTTGGCGTTATTGAGGAGGTGATATTGACGGATAATATTTCGAATAAAGGTGATTCAATTCAAGGAAGTGTAAAGCGTGATATTAGGCTGCTTATAAAGTTATTTATTGCATTTGGAGTCGTTGAACTGATGGTGGCGCATGAACTTAAAAAGAGACAAAAAGAGGAATTAGAGGAGGTGATGAATAAGGAGGTAAGCGATGTATTATAAGGATATCTATTGTCTATATGAATTACAAATGATAAGATTTGCGGAAGTTAGGTATGCATGGATGAATGGTAAAAAAAAGAGGAGAAACGGTAACAGTACAAAAGGCCAGTGTGAATTAATCAAAGTATATGAAGCTGAGACGATAGCGGAGTTATTGAGATATGAACCTATGGCTAAAGAATACATGGGGAAAGACCAAGCTGATAAAGGAATATTTGAGAGCTTTGAGCTGATTCCAAATCATATGTTGTACTATATCTGTTTTCTACCTAATTGGATTTCATACCGTTCAGATGGATATATGGAACAGGATTATGCAAAATATAGACAAATATTTCGAATCTATAAGTCGATATCGGGGAAGATGTTTTGGATAATCGATCAATGGTTTGTAGAGCAAATTGAAGAAGCAATTGTAGGAATTAGGAGCTCAAATGGCTGTAATCACTACGAGCTAATAATCAAAGAAAGGAGTGTTGAAAAATGAAGAAAGTAATTATTAGAATTGCAAAAATTATTGTAAGTGCATTGCTCTCTGTGTTATTGGTGCTTGCATGAGGAGGATTCAAAATTGAACAATGAAAACAAAAAAGATGATGAAAAAGAATCAAGAAATCCGGTAATGAGAAATTTGATAATTTTATTACAAAGCTTGTTATGTATATTGGATATTCTTGGAGAGAAAGAAGAAGGAGATGATTAAAATGTCAGCACAAGTAGAATCAATGTTTTATGTAAGGAATACCCCATGGCATGGATTGGGAACAAGGGTGGAGGAAGCTCTATCTGCAATGGAAGCATTACAGAAGGCAGGTCTGGATTGGAGGGTGATACAGAAACCCTTAGAAACTTTTGATGGAATACATGTTCCGGGGTATGCAGCAAATGTCAGAGAAACAGATCAGAAAGTTTTGGGTGTGGTTTCTACCCAGTATTCTGTTGTACAGAATGAAGATGCCTTTGCGTTTACAAATGAAATGCTTGGAAAAGGAGTGCGTTATGAAACCGCCGGAAGTCTGGCTGGAGGAAGGAGAGTTTGGATTTTGGCAAAGCTACCAAATCAGTATATTGTGAAGGGTGACAGAATCAGTCCATACCTTGTTTTTTCAAATACGCATGATGGATCGGGTTCAATCAAAGTGGCGCTGACACCTATCAGAGTAGTTTGCAACAATACTTTATGTCTGGCACTCAATACGGCACAAAGAAGTTGGTCAACAAAGCATACAGGAGATATTGGTGGTCGCTTAGAAGATGCAAAAGAAACGCTTTTCAGAGCTGAAGATTACATGGATCAGCTTAGTAAAGAGATTGAAAAATTGAACACCATCTATATTCCGAGAGAGCAAGCAGAAAAAATAGTTGGACAACTACTGCCTATTCCAGATAAAGCATCCTGCCAACAGGAAAAGAATATCCTCGGTCAGAGACAGGATATCATGAACAGATATCTTTATGCACCTGATTTAAAGAATCTGTCAGAGAATGGATATCGGTTATTGAATGCAGTAAGCGATTTCGCAGGACATGCAAAACCATTAAGAGTAACTAGTACATATCAGGATAATCTTTTTGCAAAGACGATTGACGGAAATCCGGTGATTGATAGGAGTTATCAGATGATCAAAGCAGCTGCGTAAGTTAGCTGAGAGGATGAGCAAATGGGTATAGAACAAATAAAAGGATTGCTTTACATGAAACTGTATCGCGAGCTTAAAGTATTTATGGATGAGTCATTGCAACAATCAAAATCAGATATTATTGCAGATTGTTTCAAGATTAATATGTATATTGTATTATATGAAATTCTATTGGAAGAGATTGAGCAGATGAATAAGTATGATGTGAAAAAGTTGTTTCTACAAGAAACTATCCTGCAATCGCTCTACGATACATATACAGATTTGTATGGTGATGATTACGAAAAGATTAAGCAATTTGTAAAGGAGGTAGTCGAAGAATGAGACGATTGATTTCGACTGTCAATCTTCCGAAAGAGGATTGGCTCAAATATCGTAAGATGGGTATTACAGGTACTGACGCTGGTGCAATAACGGGTATGAATCCGTATGCATCAGCGTTTTCTGTTTATCAGGACAAAATTACGGATGACATTGAGGAATTTGATAATGAAGCCATGCGGCAGGGCCGGGACATGGAAGAATATGTAGCCCGTCGCTTTGAAGAAGAAACCGGACTTAGAGTACGACGTGCTAATGCTATCTATCAGAATGAAGAGCATCCGTTTATGCTGGCGGATTTCGACCGCCTGATTGTCGGTCAGAAGGCCGGGCTTGAATGTAAGACAGTGAGTCCGTACAGCTCTGACAAATGGAGCGAAGGGAAAATCCCACTGCATTATCAGATGCAGGTACAACATTATCTGGCTGTCTCGGGGTTTGAGTGCTGGTATGTTGCGGCTCTCATCTTTGGGAGGGAATTTATTATCAGAAAAATAGAAAGAGATGAAGAACTGATTCAATATCTCGTTACCATTGAGGAGCGGTTCTGGAATGAAAATGTCATGAAACACGTTATGCCTGATCCGGACGGAACATCAAGCTGTTCGGAGCAGATCCAAAAACTGTATTTCAGAGCTGACGAAGATAAGACGATTCAGCTTGCAGGGTATAACGATATGTTAATCCGCCGGGCAGAGCTGGATTCCCTGATTAAGAAGATGGAGACAGAAAAGGCTACCATTGATCAGAAAATCAAACTGGAGATGCAGGATGCCAGTCATGCTACCACAGAAGATTACAGGGTGTCATGGTCATCTTTCGACCAGACGAGGCTCGACAGCAAAAGGCTGAAAGAAGAGCAGCCGGAAATATATGAAAAATATGCAAAGGTAAGTAGCGGGAGACGCTTTGTAGTAAGTCGCGCTGCATAGCTGGAAAGGAAGCGATGAATATGGATATTGATGTAAAAGAAGAACTTGCGCTACAGGCGCAGAATGTAAATCAACCACAGGAAACAGAGAAGTCAGTCAGACTGAAATCAAATATGACAATGCCTGATATGGTAAAGGCTATGATGCCGGAGATTAAAAAGGCATTACCTACAGTACTGACACCGGAGCGATTCACACGGATTGCGCTGTCAGCTCTTAATAATACACCAGCATTACAAAAGTGTACCCCTATGAGCTTTTTGGCAGCGCTTATGAATGCGGCGCAGTTAGGGCTTGAACCTAATACTCCGTTAGGACAGGCATATCTTATCCCGTATAAGAATAAGGGAAATCTGGAATGCCAGTTCCAGATAGGGTACAAAGGTCTTATTGATCTTGCCTACCGCAATGGGCAGATGCAGACAATTCAGGCGCAGTGTGTTTACGAAAATGATTTCTTTGAGTATGAATTTGGACTTGAACCCAAACTGATTCATAGACCGGCTTTCTCTGATCGCGGAGAACTGGTCTATTTTTACGGTATTTTCAGAACGGTAAATGGTGGATTTGGATTCAGCGTTATGAGCAAGAGTGATATGGATGCATATGCAAAGAATTATTCAAAGGCATTTGATTCCGGTTACAGTCCATGGAAAACAAACTATGAAGATATGGCAAAGAAAACGGTCATTAAGCAAGCACTTAAATATGCACCGATAAAAACTGATTTTCACAGGGCATTATCTGTAGATGAATCAATCAAGAAACAATTATCGGATGATATGTTCTCCGTACAGAATGAGGCAATTGAGATGGTAGTCTGACTGATTTTCTTTATAATGACCTTGGCTGAGTTAAGCCAAGGTCTTTTATACCTCTTGGTCGAATTATTGACATATCACAAATACTATTTTAAAGGAGAAAATGTTATGACATATGAAGAATTTAGGGAAAAAATAATAGCAGATTTGGAGGAATACTATGGATCAGATGCAGAAATCAAGTTGCGTAAGGTTAATAAAAACAACGGGTTTATTTATGAGGGCATTAATATTTGTTTTTCTGATGACACGAATATTGTGCCGGTGATCTATTTGGAATCTATTTATAAGTTATATGAGAATGGAGCTTCAATAGATGAATGTGTTGGGAAAATCATACAGATTCGAGAAAATACGCAGGATTGTCCTATTTGCCTTGAACTCAATCCTGTGGAGATAATAACTGAATGGAAAAATGCAAAAAAATACATTATCCCAATACTGGTAAGTACAATAAAGAACAAAGATATTTTAAATGGTTATGCACATCAGGAATTTTTGGATCTTTCCATTATATATGCGATTCGATTTAAATCAGAACTGACAGGGGGAACGATGTCAGCGAAGATTACAAAGTCATTGTTTGAGGGGTATGGCGTATCTCTTGCAGAACTACATGAGTCTGCTATGGATAATTTAATGAAAGACGAATACAAGTTGTTGGACATGGAGCAGGTGCTTTCTCAAAAAATAGGTGTTATTGAGGATGAAGAAATGGAGAAGTGTCTCTCGCTTGCTGCCCATAATATGTACGTGCTTACTAATCAGAATAATATGTATGGCGCGGCAGGCATACTTAATCAGGATTTCTTGAAGAGCAGAAGTAACGGAAGGAGTTTCTATGTCATCCCAAGTTCTGTACATGAAATGATTTTTGTCCTTGCTGAACCGAATGTTAATGTCGATTATCTGAATTCGATAATAAAGGAGGTAAATGAGGGGCAGATTGATGAAACAGAAGTCCTTTCGGATCATGCTTATTATTATGATGGCAAAACAGGTGAATTTAGTATTGCAGGATAAAGAAATCGTTGGGGAGAGTGTTGGGCTCTCCCTAAAAATATCATTAGTCTAAATCTAACGTGTTGCTAAAATGTATCAAAATTAATTGATTGGCTTTTAGTTTTCATCCATAAAGAAAGTATAATTTTAACGACCGTCAGATTTGATAGGAGGTAATTTGATGTCAAGGGTATTTGGGTATTGTCGAATATCCACAGCCAAACAAAGTATCGAAAGACAAGAGAGAAATATTAAATCGAGATTCCCTGATGCGATTATCGTTAAAGAAGTATATACAGGGACCAAGTTTCAAGGAAGAAAAGAACTTGAAAAAATGCTTAAACTAGTTCAGACAGGTGATAGTATCATCTTCGATTCGGTGTCTCGTATGAGTAGATCAGCAGAAGAAGGTTTTGAACTGTATCAGAGATTATATGATGAAGATATAAAGCTAGTGTTTTTGAAAGAGCCGCATATTAATACCGAGGTTTTTAAGAAGGCTATGCAGGTAGAGATTAATCTCACGGGAACAAAGGCAGATATTATTCTATCGGCTGTAAAAGAGTATCTTATGGAATTAGCCAAAGAGCAAATATTGATAGCGTTTCAACAGGCAGAAAAAGAAGTTAAGGACTTACAGCAACGAACCAAAGAAGGATTGATAACTGCAAAACTGAATGGAAAGATATTAGGACATTCGACCGGAACAAAGATAATTACAAAGAAAAGCATCAGAGCGAAGGAGCAAATCAGAAAATACTCTAAAGATTTTGATGGGAGTTTAAATGATGCTGAATGTATAAAAATAATAGGAATTGCAAAAGGAACCTATTACAAGTACAAAAGAGAACTTCTTAACGAATAATTTCTATTGTCCACATTTTTGATTTCATTTTCATTTTTATTAACCGATTTCCTGCAATTTTGACTTTTTTTTCGAGCAGAAAACAGAAAATATGGGCATTTATGTATAGGATACTACGATGCTTTTGGTTAGGTAGTAAGGTGCATGAGGTTGGTCATGCACCTTTTATGAATTCTATTTTATTATTTGTTCAAAAGAAACAGATTTTAAGTTTTCATTTCCTGAAGTCGTTTCATTGGGAATATTTTGGCCTTCATTGGCGAAAAAATCTTCTACATAATCTGTAAAATATTTCGCAAGAGAAAAGGAAATTTCTTGTTGTTTTCGAACCGATAAAATAGGCCAATAGTAATGGAGTTTTTCTTGTAAGGAAAGCTTTTGTTCATCTGTAATATTTTTGCTTATTTTCTGCTTTTTTTTATAATAAGAATTAACATGATTCGAAAATATACTTGATATTCTTAATTCATCCGGGAAAGAAAATAAGGGATCATTTTTGTTTATCATGTTGTAGCAGGAAATAATGTCCTTCTTATCTATATCATTTTCTAAATCAGATTTTAATTGTTGAAGTCGGCTTTGTTCCATCAGTAAAATTATTAATTCATCATTGTTCTGTAAAAATTGATTTATAAAGCGGATGTATATCATATATGGATTTGAAGCTTTTTGCATCATATCAAATAAAATATGAGAGCTTTCCTCGGTTATTCCATAGTTTTTTCGTATATATTCTTGTTCTGGGAGTTTTTCATCGGTCTCGCAGAGTAAGTAACTTGGAGTACAACCATATAGTCCCGCAAGTAGAAAGATATGTTCTATTGAGGGGAGGGTATATGTTTTGTCGGAATCTATGATTGCTTGATTTTCCCAAGATTTTATTGTCTGTATATTTGTACCTATTTTTTCGGCAATCTTACTTTGCGAATATCCACATATTTTTCGCATATCGTGTAAGCGTTGGCTTATATGATATTGAATCTTATTTTTAATCAATTTCTTGGAATACAATGTTTGTGTCTCAGGGGAATCAGAGTTATTAACATAAGTTGTGAATTCTCTATAGATAGATAGGTAGTCTAGCATAGTTATCCCTCCTCGTAAATGATATAGCTGTGTATTCTGGAATATTTGGCATGGAAACAAGAATATTTACTATACAAAAATATGACTATGTTTGTTTACAATAGTAGCCCGAATGATACTTTCACTATACCATATTATCATGCCATAATAAAGGAGCAAAATCGCGATGGAGATAAAAATTAATAAAAAAGGAGTGAAAGTAATGTGTGCAAGATGTCCAATTCAACCTATTAACAAAGAAGAATCAACAAATTATAGGAGTCCTGTTCGAGAATCGAACAGTATTCCCCCAACACCGCAGGTGGTAACTCAACCAACACCATGGGTGGGAAGGCAACCAACAACGCAGAGGTGTGGACATGGAATATCGGAACAAATGAAGGAAAAACTGTTTATTCATTACGGAAAACGTGAAATTGATGAACAGTTTGAGAAAAGAAAAGAAGGAAGGAAGATTTGTAGAGAAAATGCTGTTTACACTGTGATAGAAGATCCTAATGGGTTTTTAATATCTGTCATGCTTCTTGCAGATGGTCAGGAGTTTTTTACGGCTCCCATTTTTTCAAAATCAAATATGAAAATGACTGTGTTAGAGGTAGAAGAGAAGAAAGAGCTGATCTATTTGCTTTCTTGGTCAGGAGGAAAACAGGTAAATCTGTTCAAACCGACAGAAAAAGAATTCAGGGAATGTCTAGAAGCCAATGGGGTGGAAATAAAACTAAGCAGGAGAAGAGCAAAAGATATGCTACCGATAGTTCTGGCATTTCTGATTGACAGGGCGAATCATATATTGATACCTGCAACCAAAGGATGGTACCAGATGAAAAATGGGGAGTGGTGTTTTGCAGATGAAAATAGCTTGACCTATGATTCGATAAAGGAGGCACAGGATGGAAAGAATTAAAGTCCTTAAATCTCTGATTGTTAATTTTCCGATTTTCTGGTCCTGGGGATATAGAATCACAAAGATTTTGACAATTCTTGTTGATGAAGGGCAAGAACAAAAAGCAATAGAAGCATTGTCGACTTTTGAAAAGCCTCTGGTAATTGATGAATATTTGAAAGAGAATGACATCGCTGAAATGTTTGCCAATAACAGATCGCAAGCTGTATTTTACTTGCTTTCTCAGAAAAATAAAAGAACGGAAAGAATTTTGGATTTTTTACAACTTGCAGTTTCGACTAGCTATGTAAAAGGAAATCCCGTTTCAGTAATCCCAATTGTCATTACATCAAAAGCCATGCTTTTAGATGAGAGAGAAATGCATTTTATGATTTCTATTGATGGAGATTGGAGCAATTTCAATCTCCATTACAGGGAGATAGTGCCGGATGCAAAGGATATTAATTCTGCGGAGATTTTGTACAGAGAAGTAGTGCCTCCATCTGATGATATTGCCAATATTATGAATCTTGCGAATATTATGATTTATCTAAAGGACAGAAATGTAGATATGAGAGAGCAGAGATTTATGATGATTCGTAATTTAATTTCATCAAATGAGAATTTGCAAGCATACGAAGGTCTCGAAGAATTATTCCTATATTTGCTAGAGCAATGGATAGGAGAAAATGCTGAGATGGTAATGGTTTGCGAACTGCCCTGTGTGGATAATAATGCATATAATCATTTAGCTGAAACACTATTTTATACGGATGATTATGTTTTTATGCATGAGATTCTGTTTCAAAAGATTACAAAATCATCAGAAAGTCAGTATCCCATCAATGCATTGAAGATGGCATTGAAAAATGCAGAGATTTTGATAACAGAATCAAAATCCTCAGTGTATACTACAAAAATGAATTTTTACAGAGAAATGGGAATGTTTGATAGGAAGCGGATGTTGAAATTTCAACGGTCGAAATTATCAAGACCGGGAGAGATGGACATCATAGATGCCATATCTTTGTAAAAGTTAAGAAGTAGTAAATGGTGCTATTATTGCACGGAGAATATTGATAATTAAAAAACAGGAGGACATGAAATGATTTCATTTACATTAGGAAAATACAAAAATCATAATGTGACTACCGACACTTCGGAACTTTTTAATGACCACGTTGGTATTATTGGAGGGTCAGGTGGGGGAAAAACTGTAAAATCGCAGGATTTGATGATTCAGGTTGCTGAGGCAGGAGGAACTGTGATTGCGATTGACGCCAGAGGAAGTTTGGCGGACGATCAGATTTTTGGACCATACAAAGAGAGATTTTGTAACGTGTTAAATAATATTGACGTTTTTGTTGACGGAATCAAGACGGAACTGTTTTCACCAATAGAATATCCAGATGGAACTTGTGAGGACCCGTTGGATACAGTTGGCTCTATTGTTGATCTGATTGCGAAAACAACTGCATTAGGCATTCGTCAGCGAGCAGACCTTAGAAGGGCCGTCAGTGAAGTTATGCATAGCGGTTCATATGACACAGAAGGCTTCAAAGCAGTTGATGATGCTCTAGCAAAAATTGGAACAGATACGGCAGCAGGTGTTAGAGAAAGAATCATCGCATTAACATCACACAATATTTTCCGACCAGGGGATAATTTCATCAAACGAGGAAAAATTAATGTGATTCGTCTCAGCAAATTCGATTGCAATTCGCAAATAATTCTTGCTGAGACAGTGTGTGCGTATCTATGGCGCTTGGCAAATGCCGATAGGTTCAAAACGGAACCGATTTATTTGTTTATTGACGAATGTCAGAACATGCCGAGCGGTAAAGATAGCATGCTTGCGCAGATGCTTTCTGAGGGAAGACGATTCGGAGTAAATCTGATTGTGGCAACGCAGCTCCTGTTGGACTCAAGTTTTTCAGCTGTGCAGCAGCGATTTACACAGTGTGGACTCCTGCTGTTCTTTAAGCCATTAAGCAATAGGATAGATCAAACTTCAAGGATGATTGATCCGGCGGCAAAAGCAGATTGGACTTTGACGTTAAGAACACTTAAAGTTGGCGAGTTTGTTGCTTGTGGCTCGTTTTTAGTCAGCGATCATAAGTGTGAAAGACCACTTAAGATAGATGGCAGAGTTGATTTTTCAAAAGAAGGCAAAAATAGGTCGTATTATATGACAGAGAAATCTGTTAATGGCGTATCAATCGAAGTTAAAGGGGACCAGTATGGGTGATGAAAAAATGGTTGCATGAGAAAGCACGGAATGGATATAGGCACTACTGCATATATCCACTTGCCTATTCGTAAAAGGAGGTGTGATTATGAATGAAAAAACTGTCCCAATTTGGGAAAAATACGTAATGACAATCGAGGAAGCAGCTGCATACTTTAGAATCGGTGAGAATCGCATCCGTCAGCTAGTGAATGAAAATCCTTATGGTAATTTTTATTTGCGTAACGGGAATCGTGTCCTCATCAAAAGAAAACTGTTCGAGCAGTATATTGATTCTGCTGAGGCTGTTTAAGAAAATTGACTGACACGAGGGTCTTGATATGGTATCATAAAAGAGCTATATCAAGACCTTTCTATATAGAAAGGAAGTGATAATTTTGGCTGGAATTCGAAAAGACGATAGAGGAAGAATCCTTAGACCAGGTGAATCTCAGCGAAAAGATGGCAGATACTGTTACCAGTATAATGATGGTTATGGTCAGAGGCGTACTGTGTACTCATGGAGGCTAACCGAACATGATAGAATTATCCCGGGGGTAAAAAAGGAAGCATCCTTAAGAGAAAAGGAGCGTCAGATTCAAGCAGATTTATTTGATCAGATTATTCCTGCAGGTGGTAATCTTAAGGTGCTTGATCTGGTTAAGAAATATGATTCTTTGACTAGGGACAAGCTTCGGCAGTCAACAAAGGCATCACATCAGACGGTGATCAATCTTCTCGAAAAAGAGGAATTTGGGAAACGCAGAATTGATAAAGTTCGAATCTCTGATGCAAAAGCATTCCTAGTAAAATTGCAGAAAGAGGATAACAGGGGTTTTTCTACTATCAGAACCATTAGGGGAGTTCTTCGTCCTGCATTTCAAATGGCAATGGATGACGATATTATAAGAAAGAATCCCTTTAGTTTCGAATTGGCATCTGTTATTTATAATGATAGTGTAACAAGACAGGCTTTAACATATGTGGAGGAACGCAAGTTCTTGAACTTTGTGAAGTCAGATGTACATTTTTGTAAATACTATGATGGTATCTTTATTCTGTTGAATACAGGACTTCGAATATCAGAGTTTGTTGGCTTGACCAAATCTGATCTCGACTTTAAAAATAAGAAGATTATTGTCAATCATCAGCTACAGCGCTATCCTAAGGTTGGATACCAAATCGTAGATACGAAAACAGATGCCGGAACCAGAGAAGTGCCTATGATACCGGAGGTGGAAGATGCGTTTAAGCGTAT
>JAXFDY010000201.1:0-42011 GCA_034172985.1 Lachnospiraceae bacterium | reverse complement strand
TTTGCAGCATATTAATGACGAGATTACCAGCCCTAAGGAAGAAGTTCCGGATATTCCAATCAGTGTAGAGAAGATTGTGTTGAAATGTACACAGAAAAAACCGGACAGAAGATATCTGAAGATGTCGGATCTGATTGCAGATTTAAAGAAGTCATTAGTTACACCGGATGAAGATTTTGTCCAGATTGCTCCTGCTTCTGTAAGTTCTGCGTCAACAGTCATGATGACAGATGAAGAAGTAAATAAGATTCGCAATAATGAGATTGGTGTCTCCGAGGATGATGACGAAATGGAATCGGACGAAACTGAAGAGAATGAAGATGATGAAGACGATATCTTTGGGGAAGATGATGATATTGATGCAGAGAATCCAAAGATGGATAAAGTTATTTTTATCGGTGCAATCGTCTCAGGTGTTCTGTTTGTGATTCTGGCCATTGTCTTATTTATGAAGTCCATGGGTGGATGCGGAGGATCCGGCGAGGAAGAACAGACTACTATGGAATCAGAATCATTAAAGTCAACACAGACAAAAGTGCCTAGCGTAATCGGAAAATCAGAAGATGAAGCAATCGATCTGTTAAAAGCTGCAAGCATTGGTACAAGTGTAGAATATGAATATAGTTCAACAATCCCGAAGGGAGATGTCATTCGTCTGAGCGTGGATGAAGGAACCGTAGTAGATAAAAATTCCAAGATTACCATTTTTGTCAGCCAGGGTGCAAAAAAAGGTACCATGCCTGATGTGGTTGGAAAAGACAAGGATGAAGCAAAGAAATTACTGGAAAGTGATGAGTATGGACTTGTAGTTACTTTTGAATATCAGATGAATGAAGAAGTAGAGGCAAATAAGGTTATCAGCACAAATCCAGAGGCAAAGAAAGATGTGTATTTTGGAGATACTGTTACTGTATATATCAGTCAGGGTTCTGACACATCAGATGTTGTTATGCCGGATATTACTGATGTAAGTAAGGAAAAGGCAAAGGCTACACTGGAAGGACTTGGCTTATCTATGAATATCGTGGATGAGAAGTATGACAAATCAGTGGCAGCTGGAAATATTATTTCTCAGGGATATAAGGAAGGTAAAGTCATCCCAAGAGGAACTGTAGTTGATGTGGCAGTAAGTAAAGGTCCGGAACCGACTACAAAGGCACCGGAGACAACCACAAAGGCACCGGAGACGAACACACAGGAAACAACCACGAAGAAGACAACATTTAGTGCAAGTTTCCCAAGTGTAAGTGCAGATAAGTTTGGGGTAGAGGCAGGTGTGACAGGTACCATTACAAGTGCTGTACTGACATATACAAATTCAGATGGAAATAAAGCTACAGAAACATTAAATATGAATAACTATAGTATTTACACAGAATTTTCAGACCAGTGGTCACAGGGGACAATTACTATCAGTAAGTCTAATGTAAAGGAAGGATCTGAAGCAACGATTACATTTACATTATCTTATCCGGCCCTGGATGAAAACGGAGTATCCGTTACAAAAGAAGCGACAGCCACAACAACAGCTGTATTTAACTAATATGCAGGGAAAGATTATAAAAGGGATTGCAGGATTTTACTATGTGCATTGTGCACATAGTAAAATCTACCAATGCAAGGCCAAAGGGATATTCAGATATAAAAACATTAAACCTTTAGTGGGGGATAATGTAGAGATAGATATTATCAGTGAAGAAGAAGCCACAGGAAATATCGTGGCAGTACAAGAGAGAAAAAATTCATTAATCAGACCAGAGGTGGCGAATATTGACCAGGCACTGATTGTGTTTGCTGTCAAAAGTCCGGCACCGAACCTGAATCTTCTGGATCGTTTTCTGGTGATGATGGAGGTACAGCATGTGCCATGTCTAATAGCATTCAGCAAATCAGATCTGGCAGATGAGGATGAAATTAGAAAATTATGTGATATTTATGGACAGGCAGGTTATGAATGCCTGAATATAAGTACGCTTGAAAATATTAATATAAATATTATTGAAGAAAAATTAAAGAATAAGACAACTGCTCTGGCAGGTCCTTCCGGAGTGGGAAAGTCTACTTTATTAAACAGATTAGTTCCGGATGCCCATATGGAAACTGGAGATATCAGCAGGAAAATTGAGCGTGGAAAACATACTACAAGACATTCTGAGATTTTCTGCGTAGGAGAAAATACTTATCTCTGTGATACGCCGGGATTCAGTTCCATGTACGTCAACAGTCTGGAGAAAGACGAATTAAAAAATTATTACCCGGAATTTGACAAATATTTTGAAGGATGCAGATTTAACGGATGTGTTCATATCAATGAGCCGGATTGCAAAGTAAAAGAAGCTCTTGAACAGGGGAAAATCAGCCAGAGCCGATATGATAATTATGTACTTATGTATCAGGAGTTAAAAGATAAAAAAAAGTATTAAGGGATGGGAGAGGATGCTATGTATAAACTTGCACCATCGATTCTGAATGCAGATTATGGAAATTTGGAATCGGAGATTGTTTGCGCTGATAAAGCAGGAGCAGACATGATACATCTGGACGTTATGGATGGAATGTTTGTTCCATGTATTTCTTTCGGATGGGAAGTGATAAAACGGGTACGCCATTGTACAAATAAAAAGTTTGATGTACATCTCATGATTAATGATCCTGACCGCTATTTGAAATATTTCAAGGATGCCGGCGCAGATATTATTTCAGTTCATGCAGAGGCGTGCAGTCAACTGGACGTTACCATTGACAGAATCAGAGATCTGGGTTGTAAGGTAGGAGTCGTTTTGAATCCTGCCACATCATTAACTACACTGGATTTCGTGTTGGAAAAAATCGATCTTGTCTTATTAATGACGGTCAATCCGGGGTTTGGGGGTCAGAAATATATGACCAGCATGACAAGAAAGATTACAGAACTTCGGAGAATTATTGATGAGCGTGAATTTGACGTGGAGATTGAAGTGGATGGTGGAATTACGGTAGAAAATGTGCGTACCGTACTGGATGCCGGTGCCGATATCATCGTTTCCGGTTCTGGTATTTATAAAGGTGATGTCACTCAGAATGTTACTAATTTTTTAGAGATTTTCAAGGAATACGATATGAATGATGGGCACTAAGGCATTGATTATCACCGGTGGTGATGTGGATTACAAATTTCAAATTACAAAAGACTATGATATAGTTATTGCAGTAGATGGAGGACTGGCCGCTGTTGACCGGATGGGATTAAAGCCGGATGTGATTCTGGGAGATTTTGACACTGTGGCACCGGATATCCTGCATAAATATGAAGAGAAAGATGGGATCAAAATCGTACGTCTTGTACCGGAAAAGGATGACACAGATACAGAATCGGCAGTGCGATATGCAATGAAACATGGCGTGACAGAGATTGATGTTTTAGGCGGCACCGGTTCCCGGTTTGATCATACTTATGCAAATATGTTTTTGTTGAAGATGGCATATGAAAATGGGGTAGCCATGTATTTGTATACAGGATTAAGCAAAATATATCTCATATCCGGATACAAAGAGTATGGGAAAGAAGATTTTTTTGGAACATATATTTCATTTATCCAATTTGACGGAAGTGCTTTGGGAGTAACTTTAAAAGGCTTTAAATACGATATTTCAGATTTTGATTTCGATACCAAAAACACATATCGTCTGGGTGTAAGTAATGAACCGTTGTCGGAGAAGGCAAGTATAAACATCAGGGAAGGGTATATGCTTGTAGTTGAGTCCCTGGAAGATAAAGAGCGATGAAAAGAAAATATTTGTTGCTTCTGGCACCACTTTCTATTATTATGCTTCTGGCGGCAAAGGCAAGTCCCTTTGTAGCAGAGTATCTGTTTGCCAGAGGTTTATTTAAAATCATATCAATCCCTATAGGCTTTGTGACAGGATTAGTTCCTTATTCTATCGCAGAGCTTCTTATCTATACTTTGCCATGGTTATTTTTGTTCTTTTGCATACGATTTGTGATGCAGAAGAGAAAAAAAGAGCTTGCATTGAATCTGGGAATTTTTTTCAGCGTGATGTTATTCCTCTTTGTATCTCTGTGTGGAACAAATTATTATCGTTATGAATTTCAGGAGTATTGTACGTTTAAAGTACGGGAGTATTCTTCGGAAGAATTATATGAATTATGTGAATATCTGGCAGAAAAATGTAATGAAACAAAGGTCAGAATAGAAAATGTGGATGAAAACGGAGTGGTAGTACTGGATGATTTTTCGGAGGTGGCAGATGAAGCTGCATCTGCATACCGGGAATTGTCTAAGACTTATCCGGTATTGAAATATTGTACCGGAAGGGCAAAACCAGTGCTCGCATCCCACTACATGTCATATACAGGCATTGTAGGTATCTATATTCCTTTTACTGCAGAGGCAAATGTAAATGATGATGTGGCAGATTATAACCGGCCTGCAGATACTTGTCATGAACTGGCACATTTACATGGTTTTATGAGGGAGGATGAAGCAAATTTTATTTCATATCTAGCCTGCATTGCAAGCAAAGAGGCATATTTTCAATATAGTGGATATATGATGGGACTGATTTATGCTACGAATGCCTTGTATGGGGAGAATGTATCTCAGTATAGGGAAATATTTTCAGCTTTGACGGATGAGGTGAAAGCAGACTTGAGATACGAGGATGAGTATTGGGACAATTTGAGAAATACGGAAGCTTATCAGACAGTGGAAGCAGCTTCTGATAAAGTAAATGATACTTATTTAAAGATAAACGGACAGAAGAATGGTGTGAAAAGCTATGGAGAAATGGTGGATTTATTGCTGGCCCAATATCTTTCAGAAAAGGATAGGTAGAAATGGAGAAAACAATGGAAATGAAGTTAAGTGATTTTTATTATGATTTACCTAAAGAACTGATTGCACAGGATCCGCTGGATGACAGATCTTCCAGCAGATTAATGCATATAGACAGAAAGACAGGTGCTTTTGAACATAAGGTTTTTACAGATGTGATAGATTATCTGAATCCGGGAGACTGCCTTGTAGTGAATAATACAAAAGTGATTCCTGCCCGATTGTTCGGGGTCAGGGAAAAAGTGGTGACAGAGGGCGAGCATGCCGGCGAAACAGAACTGACTACGGGGAAAATAGAGATTTTATTGTTGAAAAGAAGAGAAGATGATATCTGGGAAACATTAGTGAAACCTGGAAAAAAGTGTAAACCGGGAACCAGACTGAATTTTGGAGATGGAAAACTGAGGGCAGAGATTCTGGATGTGGTGGAGGAAGGAAATCGTCTTGTAAAATTTTATTATGACGGAATTTTTGAAGAAGTTCTGGATGAATTGGGACAGATGCCACTGCCGCCATATATTACCCATGAATTAAAAGATAAGAATCGGTACCAGACGGTATATGCAAAGTACGAAGGGTCAGCAGCAGCGCCTACAGCAGGTCTTCATTTTACCAAAGAATTACTGGAAAAGATTAAAGATAAGGGTGTCGTGATTGCAAATGTCACACTTCATGTAGGACTTGGAACTTTCCGGCCTGTCAAGGTAGAAAATATATTGGAACATCATATGCATTCAGAATATTATATGATTTCCGAAGAGGATGCCACCAAAATTAACACTGCAAAAGAAAGCGGACATCGGGTAATTTCAGTAGGTACCACAAGCTGCAGGGCATTGGAATCAGCAGCTAAGGAAAAAGGACATATCGAGGCGGTAAGCGGCTGGACAGATATTTTCATTTATCCGGGATATGAGTTTAAAATGATTGACGGATTAATTACTAATTTTCATTTGCCGGAATCTACTTTACTGATGTTAGTATCGGCCTTTGCCGGAAAGGAAAATATTATGGCAGCTTATGAGGAAGCTGTCAGGGAGAAATACCGTTTCTTTAGTTTTGGTGATGCCATGATTTTGATTTAAACAGGAAAATAATTACAAAGGGAGAAGTGGTGACAACATGGATAAGTATGAGGTAAAACCGCTGAAAGAACAAAAAGACATAATCGTAGAAGTACCGGGTTCAAAAAGTATTACAAACAGAGCTCTTCTGATGGCGGCATTGTCACAGGGACAGGTATTGTTAAAAGGAGCACTTTTTTCAGATGATTCCAGATATTTTCTGAAAGCATTGAAAGAATTGGGATTTTCCGTGGAAGTAAATGAACATAATAAAACTGTTCTTGTACAGGGATTAGATGGAAAAATTCCTAAACAAGAGGGAACCATTTATGTAGGAAGTGCAGGAACTGCGGCAAGATTTCTTACAGCTATGCTTGGTCTTTCCGGTGGATCTTATGAGATTCAGGCATCGGAGCAAATGAAGAAAAGACCTATGAGAGAGTTATTTGAAGCATTGGAACATCTGGGGACAAAGTTTGAGTATCTGGAAAATGAATATTTTCTTCCGGTAAAAGTCCTGGGACGGAAAGCCAAACCGGGAAAATGCAAA
The DNA here is from genome assembly GCA_034172985.1 of Lachnospiraceae bacterium. Taxonomy (GTDB): domain Bacteria; phylum Bacillota; class Clostridia; order Lachnospirales; family Lachnospiraceae; genus CAG-303. The sequence goes on along the minus strand of JAXFDY010000201.1, from coordinate 35,562 downwards.
GTTTCGTTAGACATTTCAAAAACATCCCAGCCATTAAGTGCTCTTCTTATGACAGGAGTTATGTTGAAAGATGGACTGGAGATTTGTGTGACAGGTAAGAAAAAAGGCGGGGCATATGTGGATATTACCACAAGGATGATGAGTACTTTTGGCTGTGATACAAAATTTGATGGACAGACATACCGTGTGACTGAGAACAGTTTCTACCACATTAAAGAATACCAGATAGAACCTGATGTGTCGGCAGCCTGTTATTTTTATGGGATTGCGGCTATTACCGGGGGGAGTGCTATTGTAAAAAATGTACATATGGATACTTTGCAGGGAGACATAAAGTTTTTGGATGTACTGTCTCAAATGGGATGTACTGTCTGCGACACAGATTTGGGAGCAAAAGTTTCATCACCGAAAGACGGAATTTTACATGGGATTGAGATTGATATGAATAATTTTTCAGATCAGGCCCTTACCATGGCAGTGGTCTCTCTGTTTGCGGATTCACCGGTTACCATCAGAAATGTGTCTCATATCCGTCTTCAGGAATGTGACCGTATTCATGCTATAGCAGAGAATATGAGAAGGTTAGGCATTGTGTGTCAGGAGAGAGATGACGGAGTAACTGTTTATCCGGGACCATCTCAGGCGGCAGAAATCGAAACATATGAAGATCACAGAGTAGCCATGGCGTTTACGATGGCAGGACTGGTAAGACCGGGAATTACCATATTAAATCCGATGTGTTGCAGAAAAACTTTTGAGAATTATTATGATGTTATTGAATCGTTATATAAATAAGGAGCGTGTAAATTATGGATGAAAATAGTGACTATATTCATGAATTGGTTTTAAAAGTATTTGATGATCTGAAATCCAGTGTGGAGCATTATAAGGTAGAATTTATTGCTTTCGGCAAATGTTATGGAGAAAATCAGATGTATATTACTGTTTTTTTTAGAACAGAAGAAGAAAGAAATGATGCATTTGCAGATGGTGTTTGCAATGAAATTGACCGGAGGTTTTTGGAACTCGCACGGCCTTATGATAAGAAAAAGCTATTAAGCGGAGAAAAAAGATATATTTATTATGACAGTATGGAAAATGTAAACAAGAATTATGAGGGAAAAATTCAGGTATATTTTGCAGATTGTATAGAGAAGTAAAGCAGGTGGTACTCCACCTGCTTTTTAATGTTTATATAAGGTATAGCCCTCTTTTGTCAGAAGCTGTTCTGCCAAAGAATAATTTTCTTCAGAGTAGAAGGTGATTTTTAAGATACCGCCTTCATATTCCCGGTTATGGACAATGCCAATATTTTTGATGTTAATATCAGCTTGTGCAAGTTTTGTTGCAATCTGGGAAATCGCACCTGCCTCATCTTCGAGGTCCATATAAATGACAAATTCTTTCCTGATAAGACCGACACTGCTATTGTTGAAGGAATCCCGGTAAGCACGGCTTTTTTGAAACATTTCATTGATCCCATGGCCGTTATGTGAGAGCAGGCAGTTTCTGGCTTCTTCCAAATAAGAAATATATTTGTCTAAGAGGAGAGCGATGTTCTCACTGTTTGTCATGCATATCTGTTCCCACATCTCCGGTGAGGAAGAGGCAATCCGTGTAATATCTTTAAATCCACCTGCTGCCATCTGCTTCATAATCTGACGACCGGAATCATTATCCCGGACAAGATTCACCAGCTGGGCTGCAATAATATGAGGAAGATGGCTGATAGAAGCTACGGAATAGTCATGTTCTTTATAATCGAGAATCATGGGAATTGCTCCGATACTTTCTACAATACTTTTGTATTCTTCTACCTTTTCAGAGGAAGACATGGCTGTGGGAGTAATGGCATAAATGGCATTTTCGCAAAGTCTCGCAGAACTGTTTTCGTATCCTGTTTTCTCGGAGCCGGCCATCGGATGACCGCCGATAAAATTTTCCTCCAATCCTTCCCTAATAACTTCTTTGTGAATATTGGTTTTCACACTTCCCACATCAGTGATAATACAGGAAGGTTTAATCAATGGCTTCAAAAGATGGAGATATGTTTCATTGTATTCTACAGGGGTGCAGAGAAATATATAATCACATTCTCCGAATCTATCATCGACCTGATCGCAGGCAATGGTAGCAACACCATCATTTAAAGCCATTATGCGGGGCTTTTCACTTCTGTTAAAAGCTATAATACGGCAATCAGGGTATTTTTCTCTTAAAGCTTTGGCGATGGAGGAACCGATTAGTCCTAATCCAATAAAACCAAAGGACATATGATTTATATCAGTCATAGTAATGATCCTTTCAAAATCAAAATAGGTTAGGTGTTTTAAACCATTAAATTATAGCATAAGAACAGATGGAATTCAACGGATAATTGTGCTAGAATAAGAGTTGGAATATATCGCAAAGGAGTAGAGGAAATGAGAGAAAAATTAGCTGTTTTTTTTCCGGGAAGAAAGTATAGTGTTGATTGTCCGTTATTATATTTTACAGATTTTATTTGTAAGGAAAAGGGATATGAAACAAAATATCTGCATTATGCAGCATATAGGGAAGAGAAAAGCAGAAATACAATAGAACAGGATGTGAATCGTGCAGAGGAAGAAGTTATGGCTGTACTGGACGGAATCGATTTTTCTAAATATCAGGAGATACTTTTTGTCTCTAAAAGTATCGGAACTGTACTGGCTGCGAAAGCACAGGAAAAGTATCAGCTTACTGTCAGAAATGTCTATTTTACCCCGTTGGAGCCGACACTGCCCTATTTGCGTAGTTTACGAAGAAATACACCGGAGGAAAATCTGATTATTGCCGGTACAAAAGATCCATTTTTGGAAGCTTCTGTGTTAAAAGAAGTTTGTGAAGCGGAAAACCTTCCTCTTCATCAGTTTACCGGACTGGGACATAGCATGGAAACAGAACATGTTATGGAATCACTGGATACACTGAAGAAGATTATGAGTATAGTGCAGGATTTTCTGAAATAATCGTTATGCTTCACAAAGTTGACAAATCTGTTCTTTGTGTTACAATAAATAGCAGTGTAAAACAGATGCATTTCAGTGCATAGAAAGAAGGATATTGTAATGGTAAAAGTAGATATTATTTCGGGATTTTTAGGTGCAGGAAAGACGACATTAATTCAGAAACTGTTAAAGACAGTATATAAAAATCAGAATGTTGTTTTGATTGAAAATGAATTTGGTGAAATAGGAATTGATGGAGGCTTTTTGAAAGAAGCCGGTATTGAGATTAAAGAGATGAATTCAGGCTGTATCTGCTGTTCTCTGGTAGGCGATTTTTCAGCATCTTTAAAAGAAGTAGTAGAAAGATATCAGCCGGAGCGTATTATCATTGAACCATCAGGTGTGGGCAAGCTGTCTGATGTTATGAGGGCAGTCGATGGGGTAAAGAAGGAAGCAGCTCTGGAACTTGGATATCGAATTACGGTTTTGGATGTAAATAAATGTAAGATGTATTTGAAGAATTTCGGAGAATTTTATGTAAACCAGATTGAGTATGCATCAACTATTATTTTCAGCAGAACAGATATTGCAAAAGAAGGCAAGGTGGAAGATGCACTGGCTATCGTAAAAGAACATAATAAGGATGCGGCAATCGTAACGACTCCTGTAGAACAGTTGAACGAGGAAAGTCTGTTATCAGCATTAAATCATACAACAAGTCTGGAAGATATGTTGAAAAAAGCAGAAGAGGAACATGAGCATGAACATCATCACGAGCATCACCATCACCATGAGGATGGAGAAGAGTGTCATTGCCATGAACACGAACATCACCACCACCATGAGGATGGAGAAGAGTGCCATTGTCATGACCATGACCATGAGCATCACCATCATCATCATCATGCAGATGATATATTTACAAGCTGGGGTGCAGAGACAAGTGTAGCTTTTACAAAGGAAAAGCTGCAGGCTATATTTGATAAATTTGAAAAGGAAGAGAAGGGAACAATTCTTCGTTCAAAAGGAATTGTCAGAGATGCCCAGAGTGATCAGTGGATTTATTTTGATTATGTGCCAGGTCAGTGCGATATCAGATACGGTGCACCTGATTATACAGGCAAGGTAGTTGTGATTGCAGCCGGATATACAGAAGATGAATTAAAGGCTATATTTTTAGATTAGGAGAGCTGAGATATGAATGACAAAAAACAGGTATATATGATATACGGTTTTCTGGAATCAGGAAAGACCCAGTTTATCAATTTTACGTTGTCTCAGGACTATTTTTATTCAGAGGATACAACCCTGCTTCTTGTATGCGAGGAAGGCATGGAAGAGTATGATGAAGATGAACTGAAGAAGAGAAATGTAGTAGTAGAAGTGTTGGATGATTATACAGATTTTAATCTTACAACACTACAGGAACTGGATGAGAAATATGAACCGGAGCGGATTATCGTGGAATATAACGGCACCTGGGATTGTAAAGAAATCCAGCTCCCGCCTAACTGGGAGATGCAACAGCAGCTTGTTACAGTAGATGGTTCTACATTTGAAACTTATTTTGCAAATATGAGAGTGTTATTTGCAGATATGATTCGTAATTCTGAACTGCTGATTATGAATCGGTGTGATGATTTGGAGACACAGAAACTGACAGGATTTAAGAGAAGTATCAAATCAATTAATCCGGGGATTGAGGTAGTGTTTGAAGATGCAGAGGGTGAGATTGACCTTCCAGTGGAGGATGAGGATCTTCCGTTTGATTTAAAAGCACCGTTAGTAGAAATCAAGCCGGAGCATTTTGGAATCTGGTTTGTAGATATGTGGGACAACCCTGCAAGATATGAGGGCAAAAAATTTCATGTAAAATCTATGGTGATGCGTGAGAATGGTATGGCAAAAAATGCTTTTGTTATGGGAAGACCAGCTATGAATTGCTGTGCAGAGGATTTGGTATTTATGGGTGTATTCTGTAAATACGATGGTGCGAAGCGATTAGTAAACAGACAGTGGGTTGACATGGTATTTACTGTTGTAGATGAGTTTAACGAGGAATATGACGGAAATGGTCCTGTATTATATGTCCAGGAAGTAAAAGATTCTGCACCATTACCGGATCCGGTTGTAAATCTTGTATAAGAAATGTTAATGGAAAAGGATAGAAAAATATGAAGCTTATTTTTATCAGACACGGTGACCCTGATTATATAAATGATACATTGACAGAAAAGGGGAAGCGGGAAGCAGAATTGCTTTCAAGAAGAGTGTGTCAGTGGGAAGTGAAAGAGTTTTATTGTTCTCCGTTAGGAAGAGCAAGGGATACTGCTGAGTACAGCATGGAAAAAATGAATCGTACACCGGTGATTTATGAGTGGTTAAAAGAATTCTTTTATCCTGTGAAAGACCCGGTTACCGGAAATGACAGGATTGCCTGGGATTTTATGCCGGATTACTGGACAAAGGAGCCACTCTTATATGACAAGGATAAGTGGTTAGAGGCTCCTGTGATGAAATCAGGTCAGGAACTGGGAGAAGCATATAAGCAGGTGAGTTTGGGAATTGATGGTATTTTGGAGGAACACGGATATCAGAGACATGGTAATTATTATAAAGCAATACACCCAAATACAGATACAATCGTGATTTTCTGTCATCTTGGTGTAACATTTGCCATGATGTCCCATATACTGGGAATATCGCCTTCTGTTCTCTGGCAGCAGTTTTTTATTGCGCCCACTTCTGTGACAATGCTTTGTACAGAAGAGAGAGAACAGGGCAATGCAACATTTCGTGTAAAATTTATGGGTGATACAAGCCATTTGCTGGCCGGAAATGAACCATCATCAGATTCAGGATTTTTTCAGGAAATCTATGAAGGTCTGAATAAATAAACAAAAGGAAAATGGAGGATTTTTGAATGATCGTAGAACCAAAGGTAAAAGGATTTATCTGTACCACAGCACATCCGGTAGGATGTAAGGAGAATGTCAGAAGACAGATTGAATACATTAAATCATTAGGTGAAAACAATGGACCGAAAAAAGTACTTGTAATAGGAGCATCTACAGGTTATGGTCTTGCAACAAGAATAGCCGCAGCTTTTGGCAGCCATGCAGATACACTGGGAGTTATGTTTGATAAAGAAGCTTCAGGAAAAAGAACAGGAACACCTGGATATTATAATACAAAAGCATTTGAAGAGTTTGCCCATGAAGAAGGACTCTATGCAAAGTCAATCAATGGAGATGCGTTTTCGAGGGAATTAAAGCAGGAAGTGATTCAGACGATTCAGGAAGATTTAGGTCAGGTGGACATGGTAGTTTACAGTCTGGCTGCACCAAGAAGAATGATGGCAGATGGAACTGTATACAATTCTGTATTGAAGACTACAGGAGAGGTGTTTACACAGAAATCTTTAGATTTGAAAGATAACACGATACATGAAGTGTCTGTGGAGCCTGCTACAGAAGAGGAAATCGAAGCAACTGTTAAGGTGATGGGCGGTGAAGATTGGTTTGACTGGATGAATGCATTAAATGAGGCAGGTGTTCTGGCGGATCAGTGTATCACGGTAGCATATTCTTATATTGGACCGGAACTTACATATCCTATCTATTATAATGGAACTATCGGAGCTGCCAAAAAGGATTTGCATGCTTATGCAGAAAAGATTGATCAGAAATTTGGTTCTACAGGAGTGAAAGCATATATTTCGGTAAACAAAGGACTAGTAACTCAGGCAAGCAGTGCGATACCTGTTGTTCCATTATATTTTGCAATGCTCTATAAAGTGATGAAAAAGAAAGGGATTCACGAAGGATGCATTGAGCAGATCGGAAGATTGTTTAAAGATAAACTCTTTGGTGGTCAGGTACTGACTGATGAGAACGGCATGATTCGCATGGATGATTATGAGATGCGGGAAGATGTACAGGAAGAGATTAAGAATGCCTGGACAAATGTCACAACAGAAAATGTGATGGAAGTGGCAGATATTGATGGATACTGGGAAGATTTTTATCAGATGTTCGGATTCAGAATAGATGGTGTTGATTATTCCGCAGACGTGGAAGTATAAGCTGGGAGAAAGTTATGGAGGAAATCTACCGAATTATCGAAGAAAAAATTAAATCTGCAGGATACCCTTATGAAGTGAATGGTATGGATATCTATGATGAAATCTGTGATGAAATTGATGGAAAAGAAAATGGTCATTATATCTGTATGGTAAAGAAAGAAGGAAACATCCATTTTGAGTACCATGTAGAGATTATGGATGAACAGTTTAATTTATCTGGAATCAATATTGTAGATGGAGACAAGATGACATACGTTGATTTCGATTCATAAGCAGATGGAGAATAAAAGCAAAAAGCTGGCAGTTTTACTGCTCAGCTTTTTGCTTTTCCTGACATCATTTTTGTAAAATTTTTAATCATATCGATTTTTCTTATATCCGCAGATGACATGCGGGGTTTTAATGCATCCAGAATGATTTCTGTTTCCTCGTCATTAAAGGTAATTCCCATTTCGTTTGCTTTTGCATTAATAGCAAGGAAAAAAGGAAGAATCTCTTCCTGCTTTTTTGTTGCTGCCTGTTCTGTCAGAGTCTTTATCAGAGCCAGTTTCTTTTTATCAATGCCGTTAAGCTTTGGATTATCTGACCAATTAAAATCTGCCATAAATAGTTTCCTTTCTGTTATTCCATAAAGTGATGGAAGATATCATCAACTTCTTTACTTCCCTGAAATTGCTTCATCATATTCAGCATGGAGAAAGGATCCATTCCTTCTTTCTTGTCAGGTTCAGGCTTTGGAATACCTTCCAATATGTCTTTGTAATTGTCATACATGCTCATCATCTTTGACATTTGAAAGAACATGTCAATCATTTCATTTTCTTTTGGAGAGCAAAAATTTCGTAGTACTTTAATCAATTCTTCTGTATTGCCAATCTTATTTTTGTCAGCATCCGGACATTCGGAATATATGACCGGGCCGTTTCGGATTGTTCGGATGGCATTAAAAAGCTCTTCCAGTCCAAGATAAATATTTAAAAATTTCTGCATAGAGACAGGAATATAGGGAAGTGCTGCCCGAAGCATGGTCATCCGTCTCAGGTCGTTTTGATTATCAGACATATCATCCATCATTTTATTTTCTTACTTTCTAACATATGTGAGACAAAAACATCCTATGCCTAAAAATGCCGGGGAGAGATAACTCTCCCCGGTTAAACCTTTATTAGCAGCCAAGGTTTAAATTATTGTTGCATCCACAGCCGCATCCACAGCCATTGCCGAATCCGCCACAGAAGATAAGGATAAGAATCAGGAACAGACAGCTGTCATTTCCACAGCCGCATCCGTCGCCCATTCCACGGCCACATCCGCCGCCGAATCCACCGCAGAATAATAAAATTAAAATAATAAAGAGACAGTTGTTGTTATCATCGCATCCACATCCACATCCTGTGTTGCATCCTGTTGCTGTTAAATCACTCATTTTGAATCCTCCAAATTTGTTTTACACTGTAGTGTATGTCTGGCGGCATGTCTTTGTTCCATAAGATTTTCAATTTTTTCCGGTATAAATTTTTTAGAAAAGTAAATGATTTAAGTATGAAAAAAAGATATTCCGGAGGCATAAAATGGCATGTTATAAAGTGGAAATATGTGGGGTTAATACATCCAAATTACCTATTCTGACAAATCAGGAGAAAGAGGAACTATTTGAGAAAATCAGCCAGGGAGATAAAGAAGCGAGAGAAAAATTTATTAATGGGAATTTACGTCTGGTTTTAAGTATTGTCCAGAGGTTTTCAAATTCGAACGAAAACGTAGATGATTTATTTCAGATTGGATGCATTGGCTTAATAAAAGCATTGGACAATTTTGACCGAAGCCTTCAGGTAAAATTTTCCACTTATGCAGTACCGATGATTCTGGGAGAAATTCGAAGACATTTAAGGGATTCTTCTCAAATCAGGGTGAGCCGTTCTCTGCGTGATATTGCATATAAAGCGATTTATATGAAAGAAAATTATATAAAAGAGAATCAGAAAGAGCCTACGATACAGGAAATTGCCCAGGAAATAGGAGTGGATAAGGAAGATATCGTAGTGGCAATGGATGCGATACAAAGCCCTGTTTCGTTGTATGAACCCGTATACAATGAAGGTGGAGATACGTTATATGTCATGGATCAGATTAGTGATAAAAAAAATAAGGAAGAGAAATGGATAGAAGATATTTCTTTGAGTGAAGCAATCAAAAGGCTGCCCGAAAGAGAGAGACAAATTGTGAATCTGAGATTTTTTCGAGGAAAAACACAGATAGAAGTTGCAACGGAACTTAGTATCAGTCAGGCACAGGTAAGCAGACTGGAAAAAAGTGCATTGCGTACGATGCGCAATTATCTGGATTGCTAAACATAGAAGCGAATAAATAAGCTCTTTTCTGAATAAAATAAGACAAATTAAGCAGAAGGAAAAATGGATGGTAAGATTATCAGAACTTCGTTTTAAAGAAGTTATCAATGAGTGTACCTGTAAAAGGCTGGGATGTATCGAGGATTTGGAATTTGATCCCTGTACCGGTCAGATATGTGCGGTGATTATCCCGGGGCAGACAAAGTGTTTTGGCTTATTTGGGAAGGAAGAAGAGTTTGTCATTCCTTTTAAATGTATCTGCCAGATAGGGCCGGATATTGTTTTAGTCAAAGTAGATGAAAAGGCTGTTTTAAAGGGTTGACAAAGAGAAAAAATACGTTACAATAGCAACAGATAAAGAAAAAGCGGAGGAAATACCAGTGAAATGTCCTTTTTGTAATAAAGAAAATACACGAGTTATTGATTCAAGACCTTCTGAAGAGAATAATTCCATACGAAGAAGACGTCAGTGCGACGTCTGTGGAAAGAGATTCACCACATATGAAAAGATAGAAACACTTCCAGTAATTGTAATCAAAAAAGATAACAGCAGAGAACCCTATGAGCGTGAAAAAATTGAGTCCGCCATTGTAAGGGCATGTCATAAGCGTTCTGTTCCTTATGAGCAGATTCAGAAAATGGTGGATGAAATAGAAAATGCGATATTTGCCCAGGAAGTAAATCGTGAAGTGTCAAGCCAGGTCATAGGAGAGATTGTCATGAGTAAACTGAAAGATTATGATTCTGTTGCGTATGTACGTTTTGCTTCTGTATACCGGGAATTTAAAGACGTAAATACATTTATGGATGAGTTAAAAAAACTGTTAAAATAAAAAACAAAGGAATGATAAGGAACAATATGTTTGAGATATTTTATCCAAAAGAATGTGTGGACAGCACATATCGTATCGACTTTCCGTCCCTTTACCGTCAGGGATACAGAGGAATTTTGTTTGATATTGACAATACACTGGTACCCCACGGGGCACCTGCCACCAGACAGGCCCGGGCATTGTTTGAGGAATTGCGCAGGATTGGTTTTCATACCTGTCTGATCTCAAATAATCAGGAACCCCGGGTAAAGCCTTTTGCAGATGCAGTAGGTTCTTTGTATATATGTGATGCCCATAAGCCATCCGTAAAAAATTATAAAAAAGCGATGGAGCTTATGGGCACAGATATCAAAAATTCTCTGTTTATAGGAGACCAGCTGTTTACAGATGTTTATGGTGCAAACCGGGCAGATATGTATACAATTCTGGTAAAACCCATTCATCCGAAGGAGGAAATACAGATTGTATTAAAGCGGTATCTGGAAAAAATCGTTTTATGGGAATATAAAAGGAAGAAATCTGTGTAATCACTCTTTCAGAGTGGTTACATTCTTTATACATATTTTATTTGACGAAGAGAGAATAATTTGTTATAAAAGTATCTGTAATTGATAATTATTTACTAAAATCAGGCGTTTGCGAAACTCTCGGGGGAGTGGACAATATGTCTATTCTCACTCCGTAGTTCGGACAAATCAGCCGAATTGTTCGACGTTGACGTACACTTCGGCTGATTGGTCCGCCCAAAGTCGCAATACATAGACATATTGTCCACTCCCCCGAGAGTTTCGCAAACGCCTGATTTTTTAAAATCTAGAAAAGGAGAAAATATGCTTAGTTTACAGAATATTGTAAAGGAATATGTTTCCGGTGATACGAAAGTACAGGCGCTCAAAGGAATAAGCGTTGATTTCAGGGAAAGTGAATTTGTATCAATTCTGGGACAGTCAGGTTGCGGAAAGACTACAACACTGAATATTATTGGTGGACTGGACCATTATACCAGTGGTGATCTGATTATTAATGGAAAATCCACGAAGGAATTTAAAGATAAGGATTGGGATACATACAGAAATCACTCTATTGGATTTGTATTTCAGAGCTATAACCTGATTCCGCATCAGTCTGTATTAGCAAATGTGGAAATCGCACTGACACTTTCCGGTGTTTCAAAAGGAGAACGCAGGGAACGTGCCAAAGAGGCATTGAGAAAAGTAGGACTGGAGGATCAGCTTCATAAGCGTCCAAATCAGATGTCCGGTGGGCAGATGCAGCGAGTTGCCATTGCAAGAGCATTGGTAAATGATCCTGATATCATTCTGGCTGATGAACCTACGGGAGCACTTGATACAGAAACCAGTATTCAGATTATGGAGATTTTGAAAGAAATTTCTAAGGATAAGCTGATTATTATGGTTACACATAATCCAGAGCTGGCAGAAAAGTATTCTTCCAGAATTATCCGATTGCTGGACGGAAAGATCGTGGATGATTCTAATCCGTATAAGCCGGAAGCTGAGGAGAAAAAAGCAGTCAAGGAAGATAATAAAAAGAAAGCATCTATGTCCTTTATGACAGCTCTTTCCCTGAGTATGAATAACCTGATGACAAAGAAAGGAAGAACGATACTTACTGCCTTTGCAGGCTCGATTGGTATTATCGGCATTGCTTTGATTCTTGCATTGTCAAATGGTGTGCAGCAATACATCACAAAGACGGAAGAAGAGGCGCTGTCCAGTTATCCAATCAGCATTCAGGAAACTACAATGGATATGTCCAGTATGATGAGTCTTATGATGGGAATGAATATGAACAGTGATTCTAAGCTTAATCAGGAAGACAATCGTATTTATTCAAACAATATTGTTTCTAACATGATTGAGACCATGATGGAGGAAACAAAGACAAACAATCTGAAGGCTTTTAAAGAGTTTATTGAAGATGAATCAAATGGTATTAAGGAACTGACGACAGATATTACTTATGGATATTCTACACAGTTGAATATCTATAATGCAGATACTTCAGAGGGAATCCGTCAGGTTAATCCGTCCCAGGTATTTAATGAAATCGGTCTGGGCGGTTTAATGGGTACAGATGGCAGTGATGGGGCATCTCTTATGACTTCGTATTCTTCCGCATCGTATTCAGATATGGGTGTTGATGTATGGTCGGAATTATCTGATAATGAAGCCATCATTACGTCTAATTATGAAGTCATTGAAGGAAGACTTCCTTCTGCATATAACGAAGTGGTAGTTGCAGTAGATGCCAACAATCAGATTAGTGATTATTGTCTGTATGCACTTGGCGTGTTAGACACGGATGAACTGATGGGAATCATGCAGGATGTTTATGCCGGAAATGAAGTTGAAAAAACAGAGGTGACAGATTATTCCTATGAAGATATTATGAATCTGAAGTTTAAACTTCTACTGAATACAGATTATTTCGAAAAAGAAAATGGAGTCTGGGTAGATAAGAGCAAAGATACATTGTATATGAAAAATAAAATCAATGATGCTTTGGAGTTAAAAGTAGTAGGTATTGTCCGCCCGAAGGATGATAGTGAAGTAAATGAGACAGGTTCCGTTTTTTATTCAGCTGATTTGATGAAATATCTGATTGAGCAGATTAATGAGAGTGAAATTGTAAAAGAGCAGCAGGCATCTCCTGATATAGATGTGTTTACGGGACTTTCTTTTGTGACATCTGAGGAGGAAGAACAGGCTGAATATACACAGGAAGAGCTGGAGATGGCTTTCCAGTCACTGGTGGAAAGTGGAAGTATCACAGCTGAAGAATTGACACAGATTCAGCAGGAAATCGGTACCATGACGGCACAGGGCATGGACGAAGAAACGATGATGATGCAGCTTGTTACTGCTCATCCGGCGATTTCTACATTGTTCGTAGTGGAAGAGACAAATAATACATATGATGGTAATCTGGACATTTTAGGAGTTGCATCACTGGATTCTCCAAGCAGTATTAATATTTATCCAAAGGATTTTGAAGCAAAAGATAGTATTTCCGATATTATTGCTGATTATAATAATTCCGTTTCGGAAGATGATACGATTTCCTATACGGATTATATCGGTTTGATGCTTTCTTCCGTAACGACGATTATCAATGCAATCAGCTATATTCTGATTGGATTTGTATCGATTTCCCTGATTGTATCATCAATCATGATTGCTATAATTACTTATATTTCCGTTTTGGAGAGAACAAAAGAGATTGGTATTTTGCGTGCAGTAGGTGCATCGAAAAAAGATATTTCCAGAGTATTTAATGCAGAAACATTAATCGAAGGTTTTGTTTCAGGTGTGATTGGTATCGGAGTGTCGCTGTTAATTTGTATTCCAATTAATATCGTTGTAGAAAACGGATTTGATATTAAGGGAATCGCAAATCTTCCATGGCAGGCAGGTGTTATTCTGGTATTAATCAGTATGGGATTGACCTTTATTGCAGGACTTGTACCATCAAGAATGGCATCCAAGAAAGATCCTGTAGTAGCTTTAAGAAGCGAATAAAACAAAGGGGCTGTTGCATTAAGAAATTAGTGCGGCGCCTCTTTTTTTAGTCTTTGAAGGCGCCGCAATCTACATTTCATAATACGAGCAAAAACCTAAAATTCCGTTAAAATTTCACTCCACTAAACATTGAAACAATTATTCCAGGGAATGATTCTTTTGCCAGAGCAAAGCTGAAAATACGATTATGATCTCAACGATTGTATCCCAAAACAGAAGCAGATTATATCAATAATGAAACAGTATATATCATTGATATAAAAGCAGAAAAGCTATAAAATCGAAGATGTGGATAGAGAGAAAAAATCCGGAAAATTAGCGAGAATAGACTTAATTTTGCATAGCGGATTACGTAAAAAATATGGAGGGTTTTTAATTATGGCAAAGCTATATGTAAATGCAAAAAACAAAAAAGGTAAAATCAACAAAGAGATTTATGGACATTTCTCAGAGCATCTTGGAAGATGTATATATGAGGGAATTTATGTTGGTGAAAATTCAGATATTCCAAATGTAAATGGAATGAGGACAGATGTAGTAGAAGCATTAAAGGAAATGAAGGTGCCTGTATTAAGATGGCCGGGAGGATGTTTTGCTGATGAATATCACTGGAAGGATGGAATAGGTCCTAAGGAAACAAGAAAGAAAATGATAAATACACACTGGGGTGGTGTTGTTGAGGATAACAGTTTTGGAACACATGAATTTTTTGAGCTTTGTAAGCAGCTTGAATGTGAGACATACATTAACGGAAATGTTGGAAGCGGAACGGTTCAGGAAATGAGTGAATGGGTTGAATATATGACATTTGACGGAGTATCACCAATAACAGAGACAAGAAAGAAAAACGGAAGCGAAAAGTCATGGAGGGTAAATTATTTTGGTGTCGGCAATGAAAACTGGGGTTGCGGTGGAAATATGAGACCGGAGCATTATGCAAATGAATATAGAAGATACCAGACTTATGTGAGAAACTATAATCCTAAGGAGCCTATCTATAAAGTGGCATGTGGTGCAAATGTTGATGATTACCGCTGGACAGAGATGGTTCTTGAGACATGTACCGATTATATGGGAAGAAAGCCATATGATTTTATGAATGGTCTGTCACTTCATTATTATACGATTCCGGGAACATGGGAGAAAAAGGGAAGTGCTACAGAATTTGATGAGAAGGAATATTATGTGACACTAAAGAGAACTCTCAGAATGGAAGAACTCATAAAAGGCCATGGCGTCATTATGGATAAGTATGATCCTGATAAAAAAATAGGCTTGATTGTAGATGAGTGGGGTAATTGGTTTGATGTTGAACCGGGTACAAATCCGGGATTTTTATATCAGCAGAATACTATGAGAGATGCCATTGTCGCTGCAATTAATCTGAATATATTTAATAAGCACTGCGACAGGGTAAAGATGGCAAATATAGCACAGATGGTAAATGTATTGCAGTCCGTTATTCTTACGGAAGGAGACAAGATGGTAAAAACTCCTACTTATCATGTATTTAATATGTATAAGTATCATCAGGAGGCAGAGCTTCTTGAGAGTTCTATCGATACGGAGGAAATAGGCATCGATCAGGAAAATATGGTGCCAAACCTTAATGAATCTGTATCTATGTCAGAGGATGGCACCATTAATATTACTGTTACAAATCTATCTGCAACTGACAGCTATCCTGTTGAGACATATATATTAGAAAAAAATGTGACAGGTGTCAGTGCTGAAATACTTGTAAATGATATGAAGGCATATAATACATTTACTGAACCTGAAATAGTAAAAACAGAGAAATTTGATGGCGTAGTCATGGACGGCAGCACACTTAAATTTACAATACCTGCATGCAGTATAGTTCATATTGCTGTAAAGTAAATAGATGTAAATATGGGAAACAGATTTTGTAGGAAATGTCTGCTCAGTGAGATGAAAGAGGATGAATATTTTGTTGATTTAAAACAATATATAAATAATATAGATAATGATAAAAAGGTTGAAAATGATGAATATCAGAGACGGCTTGTCATATGTAAAAATTGCGATCATCTTATAAGCGGAATGTGTGGAAAATGCGGATGCTATGTGGAACTTAGGGCAGTAATGAAAAACGGTTACTGTCCTGATACAAAAAAGAAATGGTAACTGTAACCACTCTGAAAGAGTGATCTTATAATTCAAAAAAGTCCGGTAGGTATTGACCTGCCGGACTTTTTTGTTAGTTATACATCAAAATAGATTTGATAGAAGAAAAATCCTCTTTTGAGATACAAACAAGGCAATCTTTGTATGTATCATGGAGTTTATTATCTTCCAGAGCAAAATATAGGTTTATTAAGAAATCTTCCTCTGAATCATAGTCATCTATAGGCTTTATTAATGGAATGATGATATCTAATTTCTCTTTATTAGATTCGTCATAATATTGCTCTATATAGGAGTTTATTTCCGCATTGATGGTAATATAGCAAGAATAATTGTTGTAATCATCAAGCATTTGATAAGTTTCTAATACCGTTTCCGCATCGTTTTTATGATTTTCCTTACACATATCGATATATTTTTGATAAGTTCTTGGCGTTACCTCTGTGATAGGAAGGTTCAGATAACAGTATTGTCCCTTTATATAAAGCGTTACGTCAAGTGTAGCAATTGCTGTAGATGCGTCATAATATCCGGAATCACTATCCTGAATCAGATGATACCAGCTGCTAAAATCGATTTCTCCCGACAAAAGCTCTTCCCGAAGGGAATTGTATACATTTATGGCCTGCTTTTGTGATGATTCTTCGTTAAACTCGCTATAGAGATAAATGGAATCATAGTCTGTCAATTTTGGAAGTGTCATGTAGGTATTTTGAATTTCGCTGTTATCAGACAGGAAAGAGATAAAAGTGTTATAATCATCCTCATTCATCTGGATGGAAAATGTATAATTCTGTTTTCCGTTATATTTAACAGTGTAGTATTGCACCGCATTATATCCATCTCCAAAATATTCGTAGCTGTCTTCCGTATAAAATTTCTCGCAGTAATCAGCATAATCGTTGAACACGTCACAGAAAAAAGATACAATCTGTGAATCCTCAAAATTATGATTATATATAAAACTGTTAAAATAGTCTGCACTGCTATAATAATACTGTTCGTTTGCTACAATCGATATGGAAGAAACATCTTCTGCATCCAGCCGGATTTTGCTGTAGTGATTTGTCGCTCCGAAAAGGCACAAAAGACATGCAATATTTAAAACTGCAATGATAGGAAGTGACCGGAAGGATTTCAATGCATTCCGTATTTTCCTGGTGGTCAGAAGTTCGTAAATAAACATTCCGGCAATAGCTGCAATATAAGCAATCACAATATAGAAAATAGTTAATTCATTTACATCGGCATAATTATGATGGTCTGTGTATATCTGAAAAATCAGACAGATTGGAATCAGACAGATACACATGGTAAATAGACTGCGGAAACAGCACTGAAGCAAATTGTTGTTCATGGACATACCAGCAGTTTCACTTTTTCTTTTCTTAAAAGCAAATAGACCGACAAAATAGAAAATAAGTGCAATTACAAGAGTATAAACCGTAGAACCGGTAAAGGTAATACAGCGGTAGTGCTCCTGATTATAACTTTCAAAATATGTAAGCAGTGAAATCAGCAAATTATATTTGTAATCAAATATGTGCAGGATACTGTTTGTGAGATATGGTACTGCACTGGAAATAATCTCTTTATATACCGTAAGAAATATTCTTGGAGTACATATTATGATGATAAATACAATTATGGCTGATATCATATTTCCGCATAGAGAGCATGCGAGCATCAATGCGAAAGAAACCAGCAGAGAAGCTACAAAAATATTGCCTGCAAAGAAAAAAATACCCGGAATATCGATTATTAAATATTTGGATGCAGCGCAATAGCAGATTGCTGAAATTATGCTGACAATGAGAATCTGGATCAATAGCCAGGTAACCATGGCAGCTGAGTAGCTTACATACAGACAACCCCTTGTCTGTGGTATGGAATGGTAGAAATCACAATCTTCTCTTTTGTTTAAAAAATGGAACAGTGAAAGCACCATTAGTGGTGAAAAAACAAATACAAAAAGGAAGAAATAACAATGTGTTTCTGTGATGACACAATTCAGCTTTGAAAAAGAATTTAAGGCATTATATTCCTCCTCCGTACTCAGATAATACCCCATAGGAATAATGATTCCGATTAATGCATTGATGATCAGCCCGAGCATACCAAGAACTCTTAACTGCCGGAGTCCTTCTATATAAAGTTTTATACTAAATAGCTTTTTCTGTTTCATTTTTTTCCTCCAATATTTTGTCGAAATTATATCCTAAAGATTCCATTTCGTATGTAAATACTTCCTCTAATGTCAATGGCAGAATATCAAGCAAAATAGGAGACATGGAGGAAAGCTGTGTTACAGTAGTATCACGGTCACTTTTGACAATCATGGATGCTACTGAACCGGTTTTCTTAAAATGGATATGAGATATAGAATCAAACCGGCTTTCGTCAAAATCCTCTTTAAATGCAATCTGCACTTTAAATTGTTTTGTTTTCAGATTTTCGATATCGCTTTGGAGTACAAGACCGCCTTTGTGAAGCAGTGCCAGCTGATCACAGATGTCCTCCAATTCTCTTAAAGAGTGTGAAGTGACAATGGTTGTGACATTGCGTTCCAAAACATCTTTGCATATCAGACTTTTTACAAGATTACGCATGACAGGATCCAGTCCATCAAAGGTTTCATCAAAAAACATATAGTCTGGTTTACAGGATAAAGTAAGTATAATGGCAGCCTGTCGTTTCATTCCTTTGGAAAAAGCATGAAGTTTCATTTTCGGATTCAGCTCAAATGCTTCTGTAAGGTCATTAAAACGTTTAAAATCAAAGGATGGATAGAAAGAGGCATAAAATTTTGCCATTCGTTTCATATTTGCATCCGGTAAAAAAAATAGTGTATCAGGTACATAGGAAATCCTGCTTTTGATGCTCGGATTTTCATATACCGGCTCATCGTCAATGGTAATTGTTCCACTGTCAGGACGATAAACCCCATTGACCAGTCTCAAGAAAGTGGATTTTCCGGCTCCGTTTGATCCGACCATTCCATAGATAGAACCTTTTGGAATCGAACAGGATACTTCAGTCAGAGCAGTGAAATCTCCAAATTTCTTTGTAAGAGCTTCAGTTTTTATCATATTAGCCTCCCTGTTTCGAGCAAATTTAATTGCAATTTTTCGTTCATGATTAAGAACATTCCTTCAAATTTTAATTATGTGATAACCCTTATTTATTATGATATACTTCCTCAATACACGCTATGATTTCCTCCTTTGAAATATCTGCCAGAGCAAGTTCCTGAACTAAGGCTTTCAAATCGGTTATTTTTTCCCTCTTTTTTGCACTTAAAATATTTTTGGCAGATTCTGTCACAAAACATCCGCGGCCTGGTACAGACTGGATAATTCCCCGTTTATCCAATTCAAAATAAGCTTTTTGGATGGTATTAGGATTGATAGACAGCTCCACGGACAGATTTCGAACGGAAGGAATTTGTTCCCCTTCTTTTAAAATTCCATTCAGAACGAAATATTCAAGCTGATTTACAATCTGCTCATAAATGGGCACGCGTGACATGGTATCAATCTGAAACATAATTCACCTCCCTATTAATATTTGCGATAGGTGTTTGCGATTCTCTCTGGGGAGTAGACAATATGTCTATTCTCACTCCGTAGTTCGGACAAATCAGCCGAATTGTTCGACGTTGACGTACACTTCAGCTGATTTGTTCGCCCAAAGTCGCAATACATAGACATATTGTCTACTCCCCAGGGAGTTTCACAAACGCCTAATTAATATTAGTATAGGGAGGAGTCATATGAAGGAAAAGGAATATTTAGAATTTATTCTAGAGGAGCTGCATCACAAAATAGAGAGGATGAATGACAAGATTGGGGATGCCACTAAGGATCTGGAAGATATGAATGACTATTTCTGGGAGAATTTTAGTGAATTTGATGAATATGGTTATGAGGAATATGATAACCAGACGGCATATCTGATGCGTTCCAGAGAAAGAGACGGACATTTTGAGGAACTGAAACGTTATAAAAAAATGGTAGATTCCCCATATTTTGGGAAGATTGTTTTTACTTATGATGGGGAGGATGAACCAGAGTCCTTTTATATCGGAATTGGAAATCTGTGGAAAGAGGACGAGATGATACCTTTGGTTTTTGACTGGAGAGCACCGGTCTCAGGGCTGTTTTATGATTTCGATAAGGGGCCGGCATCTTATCTTGCACCTACCGGTGAGCTTTCAGGCGAAATCAATGAGAAAATGCAGTTTAAAATAAAAAATTCCAAAATGGTATATGCCATTACTTGTGATATAAAAATCGATGATGAGATTTTGAGAGATGAACTGGCAGGCAATGCCGATGCCAGGTTAAAAAGTATTGTTACTTCTATTCAGAAAGAACAAAACGCCATTATTCGAAACAGCAGTGACAAGATTTTAGTGATTCAGGGATGTGCCGGCTCAGGAAAAACGTCGATTGCCCTGCATAGAATCGCATACCTTCTCTATCATAACAGAAATTCTATTAAAGCATCCCAGGTTTTGATTCTTTCACCCAATGGAATTTTTGCTGATTATATTTCACATATTCTTCCGGAACTGGGGGAAGAAAATATTAATGAAATGAGTTTTGATGATTTTGCATATCATGAGTTAAAAGATATTGCAGAAACCATGGAATTATATGACTATGTGGAAACACTTCTGGCGTTATATGAAAGAAATGAGAAGCTGGCAGAAGAATATCGCGAAAAGGTTAAGGAAAAGCAATCTTATCAGTTCGTGACGGATATGCATGAGTTTGTATTAAGACAGGAATATGAATTGTTAGTTTTTCAAGATTTTAAATGCAAAGGAATACAAAAAAGTGCTGATGATATAGCAAAACTGTTTTATGAAATATTCCCGGATATACCGATTTTAAGAAGACTGGATAGCATTGCGGATTATCTCATTGATGAAATTGAGACTTTAAATAATAAAGATTTTGAGCCGGAAGAACGGGAAAAAGTCCTGATGAAAATCAGAAAAATGTATGATACCACGGATTTACTTGAATTGTACTGCAGATTTTTGGAGGAATACGGATATGAAAGCCGGGGATTGAACAATGGAAAAATAGCTTATGAAGATGTTTATCCTATGATTTATCTGAAGTATCTGCTTTGGGGAACAAAAAAACATAAACCTGTAAAACATTTGATTATAGATGAAATGCAGGATTATTCTTATATACAGTTTGCTATTATTGAAAAATTATTTCAGTGTCCAATGACAATTCTTGGCGATAAAGCACAATCTATGACAGAGAAAAATCATGATGTCAGAATATTGCTGAAAAAACTTTTTAGCCGGGATATGAGGGAAATTACGATTCAAAAGAGTTATCGGTCCACCTGGGAGATTATGAAATTTGCAGAAGAAATCAATGGCGATGAATCAGTGATTCCTTTTGACAGACATGGCAGAGATGTGGAATATCATTCTTTTGATAATGAAAACAGCAAATATGAAGCTCTGGCTGAGGCAATCAGAGAAAACGAAAATGCAGAAACCATAGCGGTCCTTGTATTAAATGCAGAAGCTGCTGCTGTGGTGGCCGGAAGATTAAAAGGATTGTTACATGATATTCCGGTTACATTATTAGATAGGAATAGTGTCAGATTTCACACCGGGGTAGTCGTGACAACATATTATCTGGCGAAAGGACTGGAATTTGATTCGGTTTATGTGGCAGATGGAGATCATCCGGTTTATCGTACTGAATTTGGCAGACAGGCCCTTTATGTATGTGCCACAAGGGCACTTCATACCTTGGATATTTATGAATGAGTTTCTTTAGATTGTGCAATCAGACTGTGAAGTTTTGCAAGTGCCTCTTTCATGCCGCCCACTTCGTTGATGATGCCCTCATTTACAGCTTCACTTCCCACAAGAATCGTTCCGAGGTCTTTGGTGAGGAAACCAGTGTTTAACATAAGTTCCTCCATACGGGATTTACTGATAGAAGAATGGCGGGATACGAAACCTACGATTCGGTCCTGAATTAGTTTGAAGTAGTCATAGGTCTGAGGGGCTCCGATGAACAGACCATTCATTCGGACAGGATGTACTACCATGGTTCCGCTTGGAACAATATAGGAATAATCTGTGGAAACGGCAATAGGGATACCGATGGAATGGGAGCCGCCAAGAACGAGAGAGACAGATGGTTTGCTCAAGGAAGCAATCATTTCGGCAATAGCAAGACCACTTTCTACATCACCTCCACAAGTCTGCATCAGGACAAGAAGGCCTTCCATGCTGGCATCGTCTTCAAAAGCAGCTAGTTGGGGAATGACATGTTCGTATTTTGTGGTTTTACTATTGCTGCTAAGGACATCGTGTCCTTCGATTTCACCGATAATTGTGAGCAGATGGATGTGTGAATGTTCCGGATTTTTATCAAGATCCGTCTGACCATAGTCTTTGATTTTTTCATCACGCATTTGTTCCAGCTCTTTTTTTTCGTTTTCGTTTTGGGTGTTTGAATGATGTTGTTTTGACATAGGAACCTCCGAATTTGTATTGTATGAATAGAGTATAGGCAGAAAATAGAAAAATATTCGAAAACGAATACATGTTTGAAAAAATTGCTTGAATAAATAGGTGATTGATAGTAAAATAAAACAATATATGTAAATGCAACAGGGAGGTGGAGTTGTTGGCACAGACCAAAAATTCCGGTGCAAAGAAAGGAAACCGGACAAAAACGGGGCAGAAAACAGGGAAAAAAAATACAAAAAATATAGAGAAGAAAGCATACGAAGATCGGTATGTGCTGACAGAAAAAGACCTGAAAATCAGAGAGGAGGCAAAACTGCTTCTTGCGCTGGGAATCACTGTTCTTTTATTGATCAGTAATTTTGGACTGATATCTCCTGTTGGAGATTATATCAGCTATTTTATGTTTGGTATGACAGGTGTTTTGGGATATATTTTACCGATTTTGATTTTCCTTGCCACAGCGTTTTTGATTTCCAACAGGAATAATAAGCGTGCAATTATAAAATTTGCAACGGCTACAGCGTTTGTATGGTTTGTTCTGGCTATGATTCAGCTGATATTTTCAGGGTATCAGACAGATCACAGTTGCTTTTATTATTATTTCCATTGCGGGGAAACAAAAAGTGGCGGTGGTTTCTTTGGAGCACTTCTTGTGAATATACTCTGCAGAATTGTAGGGGTGGTAGGAACTTATATATTGCTGATTGTATATATGATTATTGCAGGTGTTTTGTTTACTGAGAAATCATTTATTGGAGGAGTCAGACAGGGAAGTAAAAAAGTATATGATTCCGCCAGAGATGAAGTGGTGTATAAGATTCGGGATAATGTCAGGGAAAATGCAAAAGAGAAAGATTATCAGAAAAACAGAAGAATTCATAAAGTGGCAAAAGGTGTCAATTTAAGCCGTATTGAAGATCCTGAAAAAGATGCAGAGGATATGCATGAGATTGATGCGAAAAATTTCAGGAAAGAAAATAAGGATGAAGAAAATCTGAATGTGATTCAGACCGGAAAAAAACGAAAAAAGACAATTGCAGAACGGCATGAATTAATGAATCAGACAAAACTGGAGCCTGTAGCACCAGAGGAAGAACAAGAAGTACAGGAGATTCCGGAAAATTTCCGACAGGAAGCAAGCGGACACTCTTTTATAAAAGCGGTAGAAGATATCCCTGTAGAGAAACCGGAAAGCAGGGCATATATTGACGAGGAAGGAAATTTTAAAGTAAAAGAAGAGATACAGGTCAGTGAAAGTGCAAAAAAAGTCATGGATCGCCCGGCATTTTCTGCGTTTTCAGCTGTTACGAAAGAAAAGAGCAATCCGGATGGAATCGTGGAGATTCCGAAAGCAGATGTAGAAAATACGGTTTATGAGAAACAACAGACGGAAAAACCGGCGAAAGCCAGGAATAAGGGGTATGTGCTTCCAAAGACGAGCCTTTTAAACCGCAGCCAGAACAGTAAAAAGGGTGTGAATCAGCAGGAACTTCATCAGACAGCATTGAAGCTGGAGCAGATTCTTCAAAATTTTGGTGTTAAGGCAAAAGTGGTGGATTTTAACCGGGGACCTTCCGTCACAAGATACGAGATACAACCGGAAATCGGCACAAGATTGAATAAAATAACGACACTGGCAGATGATATTAAACTGAACCTTGCAGCTACAGATATCAGAATTGAGCCAATTCCCGGAAAATCTACCATAGGAATTGAGGTGCCTAATAAAGACCGGGAATCTGTTCTCATCAGGGATTTGATTGAATCAAAGGAATTGACCGGACATAAATCAAAACTGGCATTTGCGGCCGGAAAGGATATTGCCGGACAGGTAGTTGTGGCAGATATTGCAAAAATGCCCCATTTCCTTATTGCAGGTACGACGGGTTCCGGAAAATCAGTATTTACGAATTCTATTATTATGAGTATTCTGTTCCGGGCGACTCCGGAAGAAGTCAGATTGATCATTGTGGATCCAAAGGTCGTAGAATTTGGTATTTATAATGGGATTCCGCATTTGCTTCAGCCGGTAGTGACTGATCCGAAACTGGCTTCCAATACGCTGAAATGGGCAGTGGCAGAGATGTCAGACCGTTATAAAAAGTTTGCGGAATTTAATGTCAGAGATTTAAAAGGGTACAATGAAAAAGTACGGGGAATGACATTTATGGATGAATCGGAAAGACCGAAAAAGCTGCCGCAGATTGTAATCGTTATCGATGAGCTTGCGGATCTTATGATGGTGGCAGCAAAAGAAGTGGAAAGCTCTATCTGTCGTCTGGCACAGTTAGCCAGAGCGGCAGGCATTCATTTGATTATAGCAACCCAGCGTCCGTCCGTGGATGTGGTGACCGGTCTTATTAAAGCCAATATTCCGTCCCGATGTGCATTGATGGTTTCTTCGGCAGTTGATTCCAGAACAATTATTGATTCGGGAGGTGCTGAAAAGCTTTTGGGAAACGGTGATATGTTATTTTATCCGTCAGGATATGTAAAACCGGTTCGTCTGCAGGGTGCATTTGTTTCTGATGCGGAAGTAGAGAGAGTGGTAGAATACTGGAAAGCTCAGGCAAACGGCTCTAACTATGATGAAGCAATTGCTGAGTATGTTGCAAGTCAGCCGGTGGAAGAACCGCCAGGAGGTGCAGGAGCAGCAGAGGATCATACAGGTGGAAGAGATGAATATTTTAAAGATGCAGCCCGGCTTGTGGTGGAGAAACAGAAAGCATCCACCAGTATGTTGCAAAGAATATTTAAAATCGGCTTTAACCGTGCAGCAAGGATTGTGGAACAATTAGAAGAAGCGGGAATTGTCGGTGAGGAAGAAGGAACAAAGCCAAGAAAGGTTTTAGTTACCCAGGTGGAACTGGAAAATCTTTTAAATAATATAAGTTAATTTTGGAGGTAAGGATGAAGACAGATATCGAAATCGCACAGGAGGCAGTGATGCTGCCAATCAGAGAAGTAGCAGAAAAACTTGGAATTAAGGAAGATGATCTTGAATTATATGGAAAATATAAGGCAAAAATCTCAGATGAATATTATAATTCAATAAAGAATAATAAAGATGGAAAGCTGATTTTAGTTACAGCTATCAATCCTACTCCTGCAGGAGAGGGAAAGACAACTACCAGTGTCGGACTTGGACAGGCATTTGGAAAATTAGGTAAAAAAGCAGTGATTGCACTTCGTGAGCCTTCTCTCGGACCATGTTTCGGAATCAAGGGTGGTGCTGCAGGTGGCGGATATGCACAGGTTGTACCGATGGAAGATTTGAATCTTCACTTTACCGGAGATTTTCATGCAATTACTTCAGCAAATAATCTTCTTGCAGCTTTACTGGATAATCATATCCAGCAGGGAAATGCTTTGAATATTGATACAAGACAGATTGTATGGAAGAGATGTCTTGATATGAATGACAGAGTGTTGAGAAATATTGTTGTTGGACTTGGCTCCAAGATGGATGGTGTGGTAAGAGAAGATCATTTTGTGATTACAGTTGCATCAGAAATCATGGCAATTCTTTGTCTTGCAAATGATATGGAAGATTTAAAGGAGAGACTGGGAAAGATTATAGTAGCATATAATTATGCAGGAGAACCAGTTACTGCAAAAGAATTAAATGCAGTTGGTGCCATGGCAGCTTTATTAAAGGATGCCATTAAGCCAAATCTTATCCAGACACTGGAACATACACCGGCACTTGTACATGGTGGACCGTTTGCAAATATTGCCCACGGATGTAATTCAGTGAAAGCAACGAAAACTGCACTTAAAATGGCAGATTATGTCATTACAGAGGCAGGTTTTGGGGCAGACCTTGGAGCAGAGAAATTCTTTGATATTAAGTGTAGAAAGGCAGGGTTACACCCGGATGCAGTTGTTCTCGTCGCAACAATCCGTGCATTAAAGTATAACGGAGGTGTGCCAAAGACCGACTTATCAGAGGAAAATCTGGAAGCATTAAAACGCGGAATTGTAAATCTTGAGAAACATATTGAAAATCTGCAGTTATTTGGAGTGCCGGTTATCGTTACACTCAATTCGTTTGTCACTGATACGGAAGATGAAATCGCATTTGTAAAGAAATTCTGTGAAGATAGAAATTGTGATTTCGCACTTTCAGAGGTGTGGGAGAAAGGTGGCGAAGGCGGTATTGCACTGGCAAATAAAGTGCTTTCTACATTAGAAAATAAAACGAGCGAGTTTGAGATGCTTTATCCGGACGAAATGCCATTGACTGAAAAAATCGAGACAATTGCAACAAAAATATATGGAGCAGATGGAGTTACTTATGCACCTGCTGCAAAGAAAGCACTTGCAAAGATTACAGAGATGGGTTACGGTAATCTGCCTGTATGTATGGCTAAGACACAGTACTCATTCTCTGACGATCAGACAAAACTCGGACGACC
Source organism: Lachnospiraceae bacterium (assembly GCA_034172985.1). GTDB lineage: Bacteria > Bacillota > Clostridia > Lachnospirales > Lachnospiraceae > CAG-303. Next base: position 8,697 of record JAXFDY010000201.1, on the reverse strand, counting down.
GACTGGTTTTGAAATCAATATCAGAGAGGTTTATATTAATGCAGGTGCAGGATTTGTAGTGGCTATTACAGGCACAATTATGACAATGCCTGGATTACCAAAAAAACCGGCTGCGGATAATATTGATGTTAATGAGGACGGAGTTATTACCGGATTGTTTTAATAACGAAAAATAGAACACAAGAAATGGGGACACAAAAACTGCCCCCGTTTCTTCTGTCATGCGGACGAAAATGGTCTGCGTGGATTTTGGAGGCATGCAGAATTGGTTTTTGCAGATATTATTGTAGATATTTCCCATGAAAAGCTGGATAAGAGTTTTCAATATATTATTCCGGAAAATATGCGGGATAGCATTCGTGTGGGAATGCAGGTACGCATTCCTTTTGGCCTTGGCAACCGTGTGATTAACGGTTATGTAATAGATATTACTGATAAAGCCAGGTGGGAAATTTCTAAAATGAAAGAAATTATCGAAATCGAAGAAAAAAAAGTACCTATAGAATCAGAATTGATTCAGCTTGCATGGTTCATCAGGGAAAATTATGGTGCAACCATGAATCAGGCCTTGAAGACAGTGATTCCGGTTAAACAGAAAGTAAATGCAGTAGAAAATAAAAGGGTTGTGCTTGCAGATTTTTACAGAGATAATCAGCAAAGCCTGCAGGATTTAATGACTGTCTGGGAGAAAAAGCATGCAACAGCCAGATTGCGTCTGATGAATGAGCTGAAAGAAAAGAAAAGTCTGAATTATACCTATGTAACGAATCAGTTGAAAGTTTCACCGTCGGCTCTTCGTGATCTGGAAAGTCAAGAAATTATCAGTGTTTTAAGGGATGCAGTTTATAGAAATCCTCTGGCCTCTTTGGTAGACTACGAAGAATGCCATGAGAAACAGTCAGAGCCGGAACTGAATGCGGAACAGAAACGGGTTATTGAAGAAATCAGAACAAGTGAAAAACAGATACATCTGATTCACGGAATTACGGGAAGCGGTAAGACAAGAGTGTATATCGAACTGATTCGTCAGACTATCAGGGAAGGAAAACAGGCAATTATGATGATTCCCGAGATTTCGCTGACCTATCAGACAGTGAAACGCTTTTTTGATGTATTTGGAGACCGGGTGTCAGTGATAAATTCGAAATTGTCTCCGGGCGAACGATACGATCAGTTTGAACGGGCAAAAAATGGAGATATTGATATTATTATCGGCCCTCGTTCTGCCGTGTTCACACCATTTTCAAAATTAGGAATTATTATTATAGATGAAGAGCACGAAAGCTCTTATAAAAGTGAAAACATACCGAAATATCATGCAAGGGAAACTGCCATATACAGAGCACAAATTCATGATGCAAAGGTGATACTCGGATCGGCAACCCCCTCTGTTGATGCTTATTACAAGGCAGAGAAAGGGGAATATGAATTACATGTATTGCAGAATCGGGCGGCCGGCGGTGAACTTGCCCATGTGTCGGTCACAGATTTAAGAGAAGAACTGGAGGCGGGAAATAAAACGATTTTCGGCCGGCGGTTAAATGAACTAATCTTAGACAGGTTGCAAAAAAAAGAGCAGATTATGCTTTTTATTAACCGTAGAGGGTATGCAGGTTTTGTAAGCTGCAGAAGCTGTGGAGAAGCTGTAAAATGTCCTCATTGTGATGTCAGCCTGACATATCATTGGGATGATACGCTTAGCTGTCATTATTGCGGCTATACGATTCCCATGCCAAAGAGTTGTCCGGCATGCAAATCGAAATATATTGCACGTTTTGGAACTGGAACAGAAAAAGTAGAAGAAATGGTCCGGAAATATTATCCGTCAGCGAGAGTATTGAGGATGGATGCGGACACAACTTCAAAAAAGAACGGGCATGAAGCGATTATTAAGGCTTTTTCAAATCATGAGGCAGATATTCTGGTGGGAACCCAGATGATTGTAAAGGGACATGATTTTCCACTTGTTACTTTGGTGGGAATCATGGCGGCTGATTTGTCTTTAAATGCATCGGATTACCGGGCGTCAGAGAGAACCTTTGAACTGCTGGTTCAGGCAGAGGGGAGAGCAGGCCGGGGACAGTATGAGGGAGAGGCCGTCATACAGACTTACAATCCTGAAAACTTCAGTATTGCAGCGGCAGCAGCCCAGAATTATGTAGAATTTTATGAGAAGGAGCTTTTGTACAGGACATTGATGGAGTATCCTCCGGTAGTACAGATGATGGCAATTCTTGTGACTTCCGAGCAGGAAGAGGAAGGGATTCTTCTGTGCACTCAGATACGAAAGGAGATAGAAAACTGGGAGGAAAACTTTAAAATCATCGGACCGGCTCAGGCGAATGTGTCAAAAATTAAAGATGTTTATCGAAAAATTATCTATATCAAACATCCGGATAAAAATGAAGTAGTCCGTTTGAAGAATCATTTAGAGGGCAAAATCAGGACTGAGTGGGAAAAGATTAAGGCTGATGCAGCATTTGATTTAAATCCTATGAACGGATATTAGGAAAAGAGTAGAAAGGAAGAAGAAATGGCAATTAGAAAAATCAGAACAATGGGTGATGAAATACTGACAAAGGTGTGTAAACCGGTAAAGGAAAATACACCAAAATTACAAATGCTTATTGACGATATGTTTGATACGATGTATGAGGCATATGGAGTAGGTCTTGCGGCACCACAGGTGGGTATGCTGAAAAGACTGGTGGTAATTGACACAGATGATAATCCAATCGTATTAATTAATCCGGAAATTATAGAAACTTCAGGAGAACAGACGGGAGAGGAAGGATGTTTAAGTGTTCCTGGAAAGTCCGGTCAGGTAACCCGTCCGAATTATGTGAAGGTAAAAGCACTGGATAGAGATTTTAATGAAATCATCGTTGAGGGAGAAGAACTTCTGGCAAGAGCAATCTGTCATGAATGTGAACATCTGGATGGACATTTGTATGTAGAAAAAGTGGAGGGAGAGCTTCATGATACTCCTGATATGGAAGAAATAGAAGAATAAGCAGAGAGGCGATGTTATATGAAAGTTATATTTATGGGGACACCTGATTTCGCTGCGGGAATCCTAGAGTCCATTGTCCGGGCCGGACATGAGGTTTTGCTGGCAGTGACTCAGTGTGATAAGCCAAAAGGAAGAGGAAAAGCCATGCAGTATCCTCCGGTGAAAGAAAAGGCTTTGGAATACGGGATTCCTGTATATCAGCCGGAAAAAATAAAAAAAGAAGAATGTGTAGAAGAATTAAATAAGTATGAGCCGGATATTATTATAGTGGCAGCTTATGGGCAGATTCTTCCCAAAAGCATTCTTGAAATGGCTAAATACGGCTGCGTGAATGTACATGCATCGCTGCTTCCGAAATACAGAGGAGCAGCACCGATACAGTGGGCGATTATCGATGGAGAACAACAGACTGGTGTGACTACTATGATGATGGATGTGGGACTTGATACTGGTGATATGATTGATAAAGCACTGGTAGATATCCTGCCGGAAGAAACAGGAGGAAGTCTTTTTGATAAGCTGATGGGAGCTGGACAGACACTGATTCTGGAAACTATGGAGAAGCTGGAACAGGGCAGAGCTGTTCTGACAAAACAGGATGACAGTCAGAGTAGTTATGCGAAAATGCTGACAAAAGAACTGGGAAAAATCGATTTTTCCCAACCGGCAATTCAGATTGAGCGGTTAGTCAGAGGTTTGAACCCATGGCCGAGTGCATATACTTCTTTCAGAGGCAAAAATCTGAAAATCTGGAAGTCATTTGTCATAGAGAAAGAGATGGAAGGTGCATACGGTGAAATTGTTGAAGTTACAAAGGATTATTTTGCTGTAAAAACAGGAGAATATCTTCTGGGAATCTCTGAGCTTCAGATGGAAGGAAAGAAAAGGATGGACACCCGGGCATTTCTTGCCGGTGTCAAGGTTGAGACAGGAGAAAAGTTAGAATTTTAGGAGGGAGACATATGTTTTATTATTTATATGATCCGACATATATTTTAGTGGTGATCGCAGGTTTGTTTTCTTTGTGGGCATCTTACCATGTAAACAGCACATATAAGAAGTATTCACATATCAGAAGTATGTCAGGCATGACAGGAGCTATGGCCGCAGAGCGTATTTTACAGAGTCAGGGTATTTATGATGTGCGGATAGAACGGGTGTCAGGAAATCTGACAGATCATTATGACCCGTCATCCAAAGTGCTTCGTCTGTCTGATTCTACTTATGGAAATGCTTCGGTGGCAGCAGTGGGAGTAGCTGCCCATGAGTGCGGACATGCCTTACAGCATGCGAAGGGTTATGCACCATTACAGATTCGTGGTGCACTGGTGCCAATCGCCAATCTTGGATCAAGTGCAGGTATTATTCTATTTATGGTGGGACTGTTCTTTTATTCAAGTATGGGTGATGCACTGCTTACGATAGGAATTATTTTATTTAGCGCAGCAGTGCTGTTTCAGCTTGTTACACTTCCGGTAGAATTCGATGCCTCGGCAAGAGCAGTAAAACTGTTGGAATCTACAGGTATTCTGGGTCAGAATGAAGTCCGTGTAACAAAAAAAGTGCTGGGAGCAGCAGCACTCACATATGTAGCAGGAGCTGCCACTGCTATTTTACAGTTGTTGCGTCTGATTTTAATTGCCGGAGGAAGAAACCGTGACTAATTCTGTAAATTTAAGAGAAGTGATTTTGGATATTTTATTGGAAATCACAGGGAACGGAAGCTTTTCTCATCATGTTTTAAAAAATGCACTGACTAAGTATCAGTATCTGGAGAAAAAAGAAAGAGCATTTATTACCATAGTGACGGAAGGCACTATGGAAAATCTGATTCGGATTGATTATGTTATTGACCAGTTTTCAAAGATTAAAACAAAAAAAATGAAACCGGTCATCGCTAATATTTTGCGAATGTCTGTGTACCAGCTTCTGTTCATGGACAGTGTCCCGGATGCAGCAGTCTGTAACGAAGCGGTAAAACTGGCTGCCAAGCGAAATTTTTCCCAATTGAAAGGATTTGTCAACGGAGTGTTGCGGGCAATTGGGAGAAGTAAAGATAATATCAAATATCCGGATGCATCAAAAGATATTTTGAAACATTTATCGGTAGTGTATTCAATGCCGGAGTGGATTGTGGAACAGTGGATGGTTCAGTATGGAACAGAGGAAGCGGCAAGAATGATTCGCAGTACGCTGGACCATGACAGGAGAATCAGTGTGCGCTGCAATTTACAGAAAGCTTCAGTGGAAGAATGTATTTCCATGTTGCAAAAAGAAGGTATTACGGTTGATAAAAATCCATATCTCGGGGAAGCTCTTTATCTTTCGGATGTGGATTATCTGGGAGCGTTGGAAACATTCCGGGAAGGGTATATAACGGTACAGGACACAAGCTCCATGTTTGTGGCAAAGGCTGCACAGCCAAAGAAAGGGAGTTACTGTATCGATGTATGTGCTGCTCCGGGTGGAAAATCCATTCATCTGGCAGAGCTGCTGGATGGAACCGGCAGTGTGGAGGCCAGAGATGTTTCGGAATATAAATGTAGCCTGATTCAGTCAAATATTGACAGAATGGGATTTGAAAATGTAAGGGCTGTGGTAAAAAATGCTTTTCTGGAAGATAAAGAAAATGAAGAAAAGGCAGATATTGTGATTGCGGATTTACCATGTTCCGGATTGGGTGTCATAGGAAAAAAGAGCGATATCAAGTACAACATGACAAAAGATAAGCAGGCGGAACTGATAAAAGTTCAGAGAGCGATTCTATGCAATGCGGTTAAGCTTGTAAAAAAAGGTGGTACTCTCATATTTAGTACATGCACCACCAATAAAGAAGAAAATATAGAAAATTATGAGTGGATTATCCGTGAACTTGGGTTAATTCCCGTTGATCTATCAGATATATTTCCAAAAGAGCTTGCCGGTCGTACGGCTAAAAACGGGTATGTCCAAATGCTTCCGGGTATTAATCGGACCGATGGCTTCTTTATCAGTCGGTTTACAAAATAGAAATTTTGTGGTATAATAAGGAATCGGTGCTATGAAAGATCGAGAATGGTAAATAATATTATATAAGGCAAGAGTCATGACAGAAAAGACAGACATTAAGTCACTGAGTTATGCAGAACTGGAAAATATCATAGAAGAGCTTGGAGAAAAGAAATTTCGGGCAAAACAGGTTTATGACTGGTTACATAATAAGACAGTGACATCCTTTGAAGAGATGACAAATCTTTCCAAAGGATTTCGTGAAAAACTAAATAATTCCTGCAGACTGATTGTTTTACATGAGGTACAGGTCCTTACTTCCAGGGAAGATGGAACAAAGAAATTTCTGTTTGAATTGGAAGACGGAAATGTGATTGAAAGTGTACTGATGAAATATCATCATGGAAATTCTGTGTGCATTTCTACTCAGGTGGGATGCCGTATGGGATGCAGATTCTGTGCGTCGACACTGGACGGACTGGAGCGAAATCTTCTACCGTCGGAGATGCTGGAGGAGATTTATGCCATTCAGCGCATCTCGGGAGAAAAAGTATCAAATATTGTATTAATGGGAAGCGGTGAGCCTCTGGATAATTATGATAATGTTTTGCGGTTTATTGACCTCGTAACAGATGAAAGAGGATTGAATATCAGCAATCGGAATATTACACTTTCCACTTGCGGACTGGTACCTATGATTTACCGGCTGGCAGAAGATAAGAGGCAGCTGACATTAGCCATTTCGCTGCACGCTTCTAATGATGAGACAAGAAAAGAATTGATGCCTGTTGCGAATAAATATTCCATTCATGAAATTTTACAGGCATGTCGTTATTACTTTGATAAAACCGGCAGAAGAATTTCATTTGAATACAGTCTTGTGGCCGGAGTCAACGATAATCAGGATGAAGCGGAAAAATTATCAGAATTAATAAAGGGCATGAATTGCCATGTAAATCTGATTCCGGTAAATCCCATTAAGGAACGTTCTTATCGACGTTCGGACAGGCAGGCAGTAGAGCACTTTCAGCAATATCTGATTCACAAAGGAATTAATGCCACTGTGAGACGGGAGATGGGAAGTGACATCAATGGTGCCTGCGGACAATTAAGAAAAAGTTATAAAGAAAATTCAGAGATAAAGGAGGGAGATGCATGAAAGCATTTGGCATAACAGATATTGGCAGAATGAGAAAAAATAATCAGGATTACCTGTTTATTAGCGAAGATGCTGTCGGAAATCTCCCTAATATATACATCGTTGCGGATGGCATGGGAGGACATAAAGCCGGGGAAGTGGCATCAAAAGGTGCCGTGGAAAGTATTTTGTCCACAATTGGAAATACAGAACTGACTGATCCCGTTTCTATTATAGAAGAGGCTGTTACCGCAGCAAATAACCGGGTTTTGGAAATGTCCAGAGATAATCCGGAGTATGAGGGAATGGGCACAACACTTGTTGTTACAACAGTTTTTGATAAAGATTTTTATGTGGCTAATATAGGAGATTCCAGATTATATGTGATTGGTGAAGATATTCATCAGATTACGCGGGATCATTCCTATGTGGAAGAAATGGTAAGCCGCGGAGAATTGGACAAGGACAGTGCAAGAACACATGCGAAAAAGAATGTGATTACCAGGGCTGTTGGAGTAGAAGCAGGCACATATGCAGATTATTTTCAGGTAAAATATAAAAAAGGTGATAAAATACTGATGTGCTCGGATGGATTGTCAAATATGATTAAAGATGAAGAATTGAAGACAATCGTAAAGAAAGAAGCTACGGTACAGGAGATTGTAAATGAGCTTGTATATACGGCAAATCATAATGGTGGTTCTGATAATATCACTGCAATTGTAGTGGAACTGTAAAAGTATAAAAATAGTGAGGTTGTTAAAATGATTAGAAAAGGAATGTTTATTGGAGACCGATACGAAATAGTTGATAAAGTCGGCTCAGGCGGAATGTCTGATGTCTATAAGGCATTGGACCACAAATTAAACAGGTATGTAGCAATCAAGGTCTTAAAGACAGAATTCAGCGAGGACAAAAACTTTGTCTCAAAATTCAAGGTGGAGGCACAGTCTGCAGCAGGTCTTATACATCCGAATATTGTGAATGTGTATGATGTTGGAGAAGATGATAACATTCATTATATCGTAATGGAATTAATCGATGGCATTACCCTGAAGAAGTATATTGAGAAAAAAGGTCCGCTTCCGGTGAAAGAGGCAGTGAGCATTACGATTCAGGTAGCTCAGGGAATTGAAGCTGCCCATAACAATCATATCATCCACAGAGATATTAAGCCACAGAATATTATGATTTCCCGGGAAGGAAAAGTGAAAGTAACGGATTTTGGTATTGCAAGAGCAGCAAGCTCTAATACGATTAATTCAAATGCCATGGGTTCAGTTCATTATATTTCTCCAGAGCAGGCCAGAGGTGGCTATATTGACGAAAAGAGTGATATTTATTCTCTGGGAATCACATTATATGAGTTGATTACAGGAAAAGTCCCTTTTGAAGGAGATTCCACAGTCAGTGTTGCTTTGCAGCATATTAATGACGAGATTACCAGCCCTAAGGAAGAAGTTCCGGATATTCCAATCAGTGTAGAGAAGATTGTGTTGAAATGTACACAGAAAAAACCGGACAGAAGATATCTGAAGATGTCGGATCTGATTGCAGA
>JAXFDY010000179.1:0-15243 GCA_034172985.1 Lachnospiraceae bacterium | reverse complement strand
GATTAAAACTTCCAGAAACAATAACTGGCGATACATATACAGTATCTTTTAAAGTAAATTACAATGCTGTAACAGCTTGTACAGCAACGGTAGGTCTTTTCGCTTCAACAGAGGCACCGGCAAACTGGATTTCCCTTGGATATGGTTGGAATGCATCAGTAATTCCTGGTATATGGTCTCGTACAGATGTACCTGACAAGTGGACAGATATCTTTAGTGATACAGAATTAGAAAAAGGAAAAGAGTACACCTTTACTTATGCGGTTGATAATTTGGCAGCAACGGTTTATGTAGATGGTGCAAAAGTAGCTGAAGGAACAGTACAGTCCGTTAGTGGTGCTAATATTTATGTTGGTGTAAATGCATGGGATACACCTGCTAATTGTACGATCGATGATTTAGTGATTGTAAATGGAGTTGCGACATCAGATGTTTCAAACTATACTATAGGAGATGGTGAAACTACAGAAGATGACACTACTGTATATGTACAGTATAAAAAAGTATCTGACAATAACTATACAGTCAGAGTAGTAGGTGAGGTTGCACTTGAGGGTACATTTTCAGATAGTGCGAATACATTTTACAAAGGTGCAGGATTCCGTTGCGCTAAAACAGTTGCTAACATGGGAACAGCAAAGGCTGAATCTTATGTCAGCACAGTTGTATTTAAGTCATTGGTGGCAAATGGTGCTACAGTGAAGGCGGCAGATGGTAAGTATTTTATAGTAACAGAGATTACTAATGTGCCAGCAGATGCTACATTTTATGTAAATCCTGTATGTCAGTTATCAGAAGAAGGTAAAACAGTTTCATTTACAGAGAAAAATTATACAATTAATATGGCAGATATTATTAAATAGTAAGGAGAATTGGATATGAAGAAAATATATGAAACTCCAGCAGTGACAGTTACAAAATGGGCATCTCAGGATGTGATAACTACATCAGGAGAAATTAAGAGTGTTTCATCAGCTCTTACTATTAATACAGTTGATTCAGGTATTACATCTGTTTCTTATAATGAGATTCAGTAAAAAGTACATAATAAAGTGGCAGGCATGGGATTTCCTGAATTCCATGCCTGTTATAAATTAGAGAAAAGATACACTGAGAAGGAAAATGACCGGATATGGCAAAACACAGATTATTACAAAATAATTATTTAAAAAAATTCATATTACGATATCTGTTTCCTGGTGTATTATTATGTATTTCCGGATCTTTATTAATAGAGGCTGCAAGTGATGAGTATATTCGATTGAATCAGATGAAACATGAGATTGAACAGGCGGAAAAAGAACAGGAAGTATTGGCGAAGAAGATCGCTGAAAAACAGGAAGAATTAGAGTCGGCAGAAAGAGCTTTTGTTACAAATAGCGGATTGAGATCGAATGTCATACTATGTTTTTCTGATTTTGAAGAAGGCGTATATGGAGATTTGATTGCCTATATGGATGAGTTTTGTTATCCGGGAGTGATTATATTTCGGAGTGACAATATGCCGGGAATGCCGGGTAGTATTAGTATAGAGAAATATAAAGAATTGGTTGAAAAGGGCTGGGAAGGTGCTATTGCAACGGAAAAGGATAAAACTGTTTATAATGGAATGGCAGACATTTTGGTGAGAAGCTGGAGAGAGTATATGTTCCAGATGAAATTATACTTTGAGAAAAACGGATTAGAATTTCCAAGAACCTATGTATTAGACCGAGGAGAAGATATTTCAAGCGTAAAACAATATTTTTCAGAGTATGGGATAGATACCTATACATGGCTGGAAGGCAGTGTAAAAGATGCTGCGGAGGATATGGAGTTTGGAACGGTATGGAAACTGGGAATGCTTCGCAGCAGATATAGTTATACAGACTTGGAAAATGATTTAAAATATTTGAACTATTATGGGAAATCTATGGCGATGCGCTTTTTGACAGTAGAATCGGCGGCACCTAGGAATAAGCGTCATACAAGTTTATATAGGATTTATACTTATTTGAAACAATTATATGAAAACGGGAATGTTAATGTGGTGACATTCAGTGGATATCGATCTTATATGGAAAATTTTGAAAAAGAGAACAAAGATTTAATCAGTGAATATCAAATTGCGGTGGAGAATATAAATAAGGCTATTGAAGAGATGAAGAACGAAAGCAGGGAAAATTTCCGCAAGGCGATTTCTAATGATGGATGATAGATAAATAGACAGAAAGGAAAAAGAAATGAAAAACAAGAAACTGGAATGGATCTTAGCAGTTGTGGTCGTAGTGATTATCATACTTTGTGCGGCTATATACTTCAAAGATAAGAAAGGCACAGAAACAGAAAAAGATAGTATTGTTACAGAGACAACAACGGTTCAGGAGGAAACGACAGAACCAGCATTGGAATTGGAAGATGAGTCAATGAAAGATGACGGTTTTAGTGAACTTATTCCGATTAATTAAATGGACGAGAATAGCTGGCATGATTGTGCTGGCTATTTTTATGAAATAGTGACTTATAGCTGCATTTTTGCATTCGGTAAGCTGTCGCTTACGCATAAAGCTCCCCAACCGACTTCGGGATTCGGAAAAGATGAAAAACCAGGTAATGGTCTGGCACCTTTCAGAAGATATGCTTTTAATTTTTCACCGTAAAGGAAAGAATCATTCCTGTCAATGATACCCCATTGCATCATCATAGCAGCAGCACCGGTTACGAACGGCGCTGCCATGGAGGTTCCACTGTTTTGGGTAAATGAACCGCCTGGAACAGCTGTGGTGATATCGACGCCTGGAGCTGCAAGGTCCGGCTTTAATATGGAAGAAAGAAGAGATTCGTTTGGATACCCGCGGCCGGAAAATGCTGCATAAGAAGAGTTCAGAGGATTATAGGCAGCGACAGAAATGGCACGGGAGGCGGTAGAGGGAATGGTTAATGTTCCATAAACGGTAGATTTGACAAACCGGCTTCCGTTTAAAGAAGATTCTACAGGAATCCATAGATGGTATTCTCCGTTTACAATATTTTTTCCGGTCAGCTCAATGCGCCAGAGTCCGGCATCAAGATAGGAAAATGTCGGAATAAAATCAATATAAAGTTCCTGATACTGACTGTAAGGATTTGGCTCTCCATAAAAAATCAATAGTTCTGTATTGTTTAGATGGGCACGGTAAACTGCAGGACCGAAAGATGGAATCACAAAGGAATTCCCCTGTGGTGATACAATACGCACTTCCATGGTATCATAATATCCTTTCCAAATCTGGATATTTAAAGACGGCTCATAGGAAGAGACTGATAATTCGATTACGTCAGTGATGTTTTCAGCCAGTTTTCCGGAAGTATGACTGCCACTGACGCCTTCATTTCCCATTCCGATGATAATGGAGTTCTGACTGGCAGAAGCTGCTTCGTTAATAAATGTCTCTAGTAGAGAAGTACCCGTATGGGAGCCATAATTATTTCCAAAACTCAAATTCAGAGCAAGAGGTCGATTTAAGGAAATACATTTTTCAACAATAAAATTAATTGCCTGCATTAATTCGCTTGTGCGGGGAAAGGAATTTGCAGAAGGCTGTCCGAGTTTTACTGCGATGATATCACTTTGTGTCGCCATACCAAGGTTGAGATTACGGTCTTCAGAAAAATTGCCGGCAGCAATAGAAGCAACAGCCGTTCCGTGACCGGAAAAATCAATACTGGGAACAATTTCCTGTTGCAGTACAGGGTTTGTAAACTGAAGCGCTTCCTGTATGGCGGAGCGGTCATAATAGGTTCCCATGGTATAACCTTCCGGTGGGGTTCCAATAATCGTCTGGTCCCAGATACCCAGAATCCTTGTGGTGCCATCCTGATTTCGAAATACAGGGTTGGCATAATCAATACCGCTATCAATGATGCCTACAATACATCCCCGGCCAAAGAGCTGCAGGGAGCCGGTGCCGGATGTCTGCTGTTGAACGGCACTGACGCAGGAAGCCTGCCTGCCTTCTGTGATACCATAAAAAAGATTTTTTGGTTTTTCTACATAAATAATTTCTTCAAGGGAAGCGATTTCATCAATCAGCTCTTCAGGAACCTCCAAAATGGCATAATTGCCCAAAAGCTGAATATAAGTTATGGGATATTTTTGTAAGACATCAAGATTTTTTTGATATTTTACAATCAATGTCCAGAGATTTTGGGCAGAATTATACCCGGCAGATAAATCCGGTGATTTTTCACGTTCTTCAGGAGTGGCATTTAAAGAAAGATTGAGAAGATTTTCTATTTTCTGATTATCCATTTTTAAAAATAAGAAAGAAATGTTTTCTATATGATATTCATGGAAAAAAGTAGATATGCCGGTAAGAAAAATATTGATTTTTTTTATAAAAAGAATATAATAAAGAACTTGAGTGGAGAACAAAAAAAGAGAGGACACAATATGAAATACTTAAGACAATTTATGGTGATTATGATGATTTCATTTATTGGAGAATTATTGCACTATTTCATACCTTTGCCTGTGCCGGCCAGTATTTACGGATTGGTACTGATGTTAGTGCTTTTAGAAACAGGGATGTTATCATTGGAGAATGTAAAAGAGACAGGGCTGTTTTTAGTAGCTGTCATGCCGGTCATGTTTATTCCGCCTGCGGTAGGGCTGCTGGACAGTTGGAAGGATTTAAAAGCAATCCTGGTACCGGTTGCATTAATTATTGTGGTGATTACATTTTTTGTTATGGCTGTATCAGGGCATGTAGCACAATTTATCATTCGTCATAGGAAGAATGAGAATGAGGAAGAACAAGAGGAAGAAGCTATGGAAATCATTAAGGAGAGAAGAAGCAATGAGTGATATTTTTTCGGTATTTACTTTTTTTGGAGTAGCCATTACACTGCTGGGATATGAAATCGGTGTTATCATAAAAGGGAAGTTTAAATGGGCTATTTTTAATCCTTTGCTGCTGGCCATTCTATTTGTTATCGCTTTTCTGGTGATTTTTCATGTGGATTATGAGACATATAACGAGGGAGCACAGTATATCAGTTATCTTATGACACCGGCAACTGTCTGTCTTGCTATTCCTTTATATCAGCAGATGGAATTATTGAAAAAGAATGCTGCGGCAGTCCTTCTTGGAATCTTATCAGGAGTTTTGGCAAGCTTATCAGGAACGCTTCTGCTGGCATGGATGTTTGGACTGACACATAAAGAATATGTGACCATGTTACCAAAATCTATCACTACTGCAATCGGAATTGCGATTTCCGAGGAGATGGGTGGAATCGTCACCATTACGATTGCTGCCATCATTATAACCGGTTTGTTGGGAAATATATTTGCAGAAACAGCATGTAAAATTTTCAGGATAGAAGACCCCATTGCAAAAGGTGTTGCCATCGGAACGGCAAGTCATGCCATGGGAACAGCAAAAGCAATGGAGATGGGTGAGGTAGAAGGGGCTATGAGCAGTCTGGCAATTGCAGTGGCAGGATTAATCACTGTTGTGGGTGCATCTGTGTTTGCCCAATTTATTTAAAACTTGTCTACGACAAAATAGTGTGATATACTATGCCTATGGAAAAAGTTTGAGGACAATATTTGGAGGTAGGATATGGCAGATAAATATGTGGCATATGTGGGTTCTTATACTCATGGAAAAGCAAAAGGAATTACAATATGTGATTGCGATGTAGAACAGGGAACATTTACTCCCCGAAAGGAAGTTGAGATAGGAAATCCTTCTTATATGAGACTGGCAAATCATTCGGATTTTCTGTATTCCGTATCAGATTTGGGTATCTCATCATTCAAGATTCTCCCGGATGGAGATTTGGAATTTATTAACCTTGGTTCAATCAATGGAATGAGAGCGTGTCATATTAGTCTGACACCGGATGATAAATATATTTTTACAGCCGGATATCATGACGGAAAAGCTTCTGTTGTAAGAATTAATGAAGACGGAAGTGTAGGTGAGATGACGGCAGAGGTCTTTCACAAAGGAATGGGTTCTATCGCAGAGCGTAATTACAGACCGCATATCACCTGTGCAAGAATTACACCGGATGGAAAGTTCCTTACAGCCAGCGATGTTGGTCTGGATCAGGTAAAACTGTATGGATTCGATCATGATACAGGATCCATTAAGCTGGTAGATATTTTGAGATGTGAACTGGAATCATCGCCGAGAAGCATGTCGTTCAGCCCGGATGGAAAATATGCTTATCTGATATGTCAGCTTAAGAATTGTGTGAATGTATATACATACAATAGTGATGATGGAATGCCTCATTTTGAGATGATTCAGCAGATTAGCACACTGGGTAAGAAATTTAATGATAAGAGTGCAGTGGCAGCAATTAAGCCATCAAATGACGGAAAACATATCTTCTGTTCCAATGCAGGTGACAACAGTATTGCATTTTTTACAAGAGATGAAGAGACTGGCCTTTTGACAAAGAATTGTGTTCTTCCGATTAGTGGAGATTATCCGAAGAATATGTGCATTTTCCCGGATGACAAGCATATTGCATCATTAAATCATGAGTCGAATGAGATTACCTTCTTTACCATAGATTATGAAAATGGTCTTCTTGTTCAGCATGGAACACCGGTACAGGTTGAAACTCCAAACTGTGCAGTCATAAAAAAATTAAGTGAATGATATTATGTGAAAACAAGCGGGCTGTTATAAGTAAATGACAGCCTGCTTCTTTTTTCTATTCAATGCTAAAAAATAGCGAGGCAGGAATAAAATATGTGGGAAGAATATTTTTATGGGTTTAAAAATCATTTTTGGGATTTAGGACTTGATAACCTGAAAAAATTTTTAGTAAATATGGGAAATCCCCAGAATAAAGTAAAGGTTATTCATATAGCGGGAACAAATGGAAAAGGTTCCGTATCTGCATATGTGTCGAATATTTTGATAGAAGCCGGATACAAAGTAGGAAGATATAATTCTCCGGCGGTATTTGAAAAATGGGAAAATCTCACCATCAACGGAAAGAAAATTACCGGGGAGGAATTTGATCATCTGGTAATTAAAATGAAGCCATGGATGGATCAGGCTGACAGGGAGGGATGTCTTCCTACTGTATTTGAACTTGAAACGGCCTTGGCATATGAATATTTTGCCACCGAACAATGTGATTTTGCTGTGGTGGAATGCGGACTGGGAGGAAGTACAGATGCGACTAATGTGACAAACACCACTGTTCTCAGTATTCTTACATCCATTAGCATGGACCATACGGCATATTTAGGAAATACGCTGGAGAAAATAGCTGTATGTAAAGCCGGAATTATAAAAAATAATATTCCATCTGTCATGATAGCCCAATCGAATGAGGTTACTGATACCGTTGTGAATCAGGCAAAGGAAAAAAACAGTTCCCTTCGAATCGTAGATAAAAGCCGTATTCATGTAGTACATGCGGATGTATATGGACAGATATTTACTTATTCTAAAACATATAAAATCTCCATGCCGGGAAAGTATCAGACTGAAAATGCTGCTGTCGGGATTGAAGCAGCCAGAATCCTGAGAGAACAGGGATATTTTATTTCTGAGGAAGCAATCAGGAGGGGCTTGGAAAAAACTGTGATACCGGGACGGTTTGAAATGATTCAGAAAGAAAATCCCATTGTGTTTCTGGATGGAGCACACAATCCTGATGCTGCTATGCGCTTGAGGGAAACGATTGAGCTCCTTTTGAAGGATTATCATATTATTTTTATTATGGGTGTGTTTTCTGATAAAGATTATAAAAAAGTAGTTGAAAATACTTATGATTTAGCAGATAATATATATACTGTGAGAGCGGAAGGAAAAAGGGCATTGGAACCGGAAGTGCTTGCGGAATGCATCAGACACGCAGGAGGCAGTGCCACCTCTTTCGATACAGTAGAACAGGCGGTAGCTCAGGCATACAAAAAAGCAGAGGAGCTGACTTCCTCAGATGGAAAAGGTTCCGCTATTATTAGCTTTGGTTCTTTGTCATATCTGAAATATGTCCGTGAGGCAGTAATGAAGAATAGGAGACGAAAAAATGAGGATAAATAATAAAGAATTTGATTTGCAGAAAAGCCATATTATGGGGATTTTAAACGTAACACCTGATTCGTTTTCGGATGGTGGAAAATGGAACAGTATGGATCGGGCTTTGGCACATGCAGAACAGATGATTCAGGAGGGGGCTGAGATTATCGATATCGGTGGGGAATCTACAAGACCCGGCTATATCAAGGTGACAGAAGAAGAAGAAATAGAAAGAGTCGTTCCGTACATTGAAGCTGTAAGAAAACAATTTGATATCCCTGTATCGATTGATACTTATAAGGCAAAAGTAGCAAAAGCAGCAGTAGAGGCCGGGGCCGGGATGATAAATGATATCTGGGGATTTAAGGGTGATGAGAAGATGGCGGATATAGCAGCCGGTTTTCAGATTCCATGTTGTCTGATGCATAACAGAAATCTGGAATATCATCCTTATCAGAATCTGATGCAGGATGTGCTGGATGATTTGAGAGAATCGATTCAGCTGGGAATCAATGCAGGATTGCGAAAAGAATGTATCATTACTGATCCGGGGATTGGTTTTGGTAAGACACTGGAGGATAATTTAAAAGTCATGAAGCATCTGGAACGGCTTCATGAACTGGGATATCCGATTCTGCTTGGAACATCCAGAAAATCTATGATTGGCCTTACCTTAAATCTTCCGGTTGATGAAAGAGTAGAGGGAACATTGGCAACTACCGTTCTTGGAGTGGAAAAAGGCTGTTCTTTTATAAGAGTGCATGATGTAAAAGAGAATTACCGTGCAATGAAAATGACAGAAGCAATGATAAATGCCTGAAGGAGGTATGAGTACAGATGAAAAAAAAGATAATGTTCATTGTGATTGCTGTAGTGATTGTTATCGCAGCAGTGACAGGGATAATATTTTATCAATATTCAAATCGTTTTGTCTATAATAAGGAAAATGACGTGGGAAATACAACCGGTAATTTATATAATGGTGGAATGTTTTGCGTTTATAAAGGATATGTATATTTTTCCAATCCCAGTGACAATGGGAAATTATACCGGATGAAGGAAGATGGTTCTGAGGTTAAGCGGATTTGTACGGATAGTGTTTCCTGCCTGAATATTTGTAATGATTATATTTATTATGTAAAAGATAACATGATAGGTGATATTACGTTTGTATCTCAGGATATGTTACATGGAATCTCACGACTGAAGATCGGTGATTCGGAACCGGTAGTGATTCATCAGGGTATATCTGATGCATTGTTATTACAGGGAAATAATCTGTATTTTCATGCATACGGAAAAAGTACAGGAAGCTATTATGTACAAAAAGCAGGTATAGATGGAAAAAGTAATGAAAAGCTGTATGATGAATCTTATGCCATGCTGGATTATTATGATGGAAAAATTTTCTTTGCCAACACAAAAGGTAATCATAATTTAATGTACTACACTGTGGATAATGGCAGTGTGTCTGACTGCTATGCAGGTAACTTCTATATGCCTGACTGTGAAGATGGGTTTGTTTACTATATTGATCTTGATAATGACCATAAGCTGACGAGAATGGGATTGAATACATTAGAAACGGAAGTGCTCTGTGAGGACAGAGTGGTGAAATACAATGTAAACAGCAAAACCGGTGATATTTATTATCAGGCAGAAAATACCAGTACGGATCATATGCTTTGCAGAATGAAAATCGATGGTTCTGACAGACAGATTGTTCTGGAAGGAGATTATACAGATATTAATTTTACAGAGGAGTATGTATATTTTTATAAGATGTTATCGGGAAATTATGTTCTGTACCGTGCATCTTTGCCGGGTGGCGTACCGGAGGAATTTACTCCCCCGGCAGCAAAATAGACACTATAAATCTTTGATTCGTTTGTGAAGAAGTGGATGAATTTTATAAGGGGCAATTTCTTTTAAAGGAATGAGGACGAAATCCCTGTTTTCCATATCAGGATGAGGAATGACCAGGTCCGGCTCATCTGTAATAAGATCATCATAAAGGAGAATATCCAGGTCAAGGGTACGGGGTCCCCAATGTATGGTGCGTTCTCTTCCTGCTTCCTGCTCAATGCCATGGAGAGCATTTAAGAGTTCCCGGGGTGTTAAAAAGGTTTTTAGCAGGATGGCACTGTTTAGAAAATCATCCTGCTCGGTGTAGCCATAAGGAGCAGTCGTAATATAGGAAGCTACCTTGTCCACTTTGCAGCCGGTAAGGGATTGGAGCTGTAAGACGGCAAGATCAAGATATGCTTTCTTATTTCCCATATTGGAGCCGATACTTAAACAGACATCATGCCAGGATCGAGTGACATTGATACTGATATCTTCAAAAGGAAGCCCTATGGGAGCATGGGGTTTCCTTAATTTTAACTCTACTTTTTGTAAAAGCGGGTATTTTAAAAGAAGTGAGCAGGCCAAATGATCAGCGGCAGCTTCAATCAGATGAAACGTGTGCTGCTGCATTTTATCAGTAAGAAAATGACATACGTCACCATAATTTACAGAATGGTTCAAATCGTCTGTACCGGCAGCAGCAGTCGTATCAAGATAAAGGCGGGCTGATATAAAAAAATCCTGTCCCTGTCTGTTCTCTTCCGGAAAAACACCATGATAGGCATAAATTTTTAAATTTTCTATATTAATGTAGTTCATATGCGTTCCTCTTTTTCTGTCTTTGATTATAAAGCATAATATACAACAAAAAATGAAATAATGCAATTTTTACTTTACAAGTCGATAGTTTTTGGTATAGAATGGTATTAATTTTATTTGTCCAATGTAATTGGATAAAAATGGAGGTAGTCATGGAAGAATTAAAAACAGCGGGTACTGTTTCAGAAGAGACAGATGCAGTGTCGAAGAATTTTATAGAGCAGATTATTGACAAGGATCTGGAGGAAGGCGTATATGACCATATCACGACAAGATTTCCACCGGAGCCAAATGGTTATCTGCATATTGGACATGCAAAATCGATTCTTTTGAATTATGGTCTCGCGAAGAAATATAATGGAACTTTCAATTTAAGATTTGATGATACAAATCCTACAAAGGAAAAGACAGAGTTTGTTCAGTCCATTAAGGAAGATGTGGATTGGCTGGGAGCAGATTACAGGGAAGAAGTATTTTTTGCATCTAATTATTTTGAACAGATGTATGAAGCTGCCGTTAAATTGATTAAGAAAGGAAAGGCATATGTCTGTGATCTGACGGCTGATGAAATCAGGGAATACAGAGGAACTCTGACAGAGCCGGGCAAAGAAAGCCCATACCGAAATAGAAGCATTGAAGAAAATCTTCAGCTTTTTGAGGATATGAAAAATGGAAAATTTGAAGATGGAAGTAAAGTGTTAAGGGCAAAGATTGATATGGCCTCTCCAAATATGAATATGAGAGATCCTGTGCTTTACCGCGTGGCACATATGACACATCATAATACCGGTGATACCTGGTGCATTTATCCGATGTATGATTTTGCCCATCCGATTGAAGATGCGGTAGAAGGGGTCACACATTCTATTTGTACACTTGAGTTTGAGGACCACAGACCGTTGTATGAGTGGGTAGTCAGAGAGCTGGAATATCCACAGCCACCGAAGCAGATTGAGTTTGCTAAATTGTATCTCACAAATGTGATTACAGGAAAAAGATATATTAAGAAGTTAGTAGAAGATGGAATTGTGGACGGTTGGGATGATCCTCGTCTTGTCTCCCTGAGTGCGTTGAGAAGAAGAGGATTTACACCGGAGTCTATCCGTATGTTTGTAGAATTATGCGGAGTTTCCAAGAGTAACAGTTCGGTGGATTATGCCATGCTGGAGTATTGTATCAGGGAAGATTTGAAGTTGAAGCGCTCCAGAGTAATGGCTGTTCTGGATCCGATTAAACTGGTGATTGATAATTATCCGGAAGATCAGGTTGAATATTTTGATGTTATGAATAACCAGGAAAATGAAGAATTGGGAACGAGAAAGGTACCATTCTCAAAGGTGCTTTATATTGAAAGAGAAGATTTTATGGAGGAACCTCCAAAGAAATATTTCCGTTTATTCCCGGGAAATGAAGTACGCCTTATGAATGCATATTTCGTAAAATGTGAAAGTTTTGTAAAGGATGAGAATGGTAATGTAACAGAAGTACACTGCACTTATGATCCGGAAACAAGAAGCGGAAGCGGCTTTACCGGAAGAAAAGTGAAGGGTACAATTCACTGGGTGAGTGCGGCCCATGCAGTACAGGCGGAAGTACGGTTATATGAAAATATTGTCGATGAAGAAAAAGGAAAGCTGAATGAAGACGGAAGCTTGAATCTTAATCCGAATTCTCTTACTGTTTTAGAGAAATGCTATCTTGAACCGTCATTAAAGGATGCAAAGGCATATGATAGTTTTCAGTTTGTGAGAAACGGATATTTTTGTGTAGATGCTAAAGATTCTACAGAAGAGCATCCTGTATTTAACAGAATTGTTTCCTTGAAGAGTTCTTTCAAATTAAAGTAACGGAAATATTGAGAGAAGCTTTTTATTGAAACATTAGGAGATCGATTATGGAAAATAAAATATTAAAAGGAATGTCTGAATTGGGCTTGGACCAGTTGGAGCAGGTGGATATTTTTAAAGAAGAAATTTCTTCTTCATCAAAGCATGATACACAAACCTTTAAAGAAAAAGAAAAGAAAGAGACAGATTATCTGTTAAAAAAGACTTATGTATGTCCAGTCTGTAGCACAACGTTTCAAAGCTTGAAAGTCAAGGCATCTTTACCGAAATTAATTAGCACAGATCCGGATATGCGTCCTGTATACCAAGGGATAGATACTACAAAATATGGATGTGTAGTATGCGAGAAGTGCGGATATGCAGCTTTGAGTAAAAATTTTGACGAAATATCTGATTCACAGATCAAAATAATCAGAAAAGAGATTTCGGAAAAGTTCAAGGGTATACGTCCTGCAGGGGAAAAATACACATATGACGAGGCAATCGTAAGACATCAGCTTGCGTTGGCAAATGCGGTGGTGAAGCATGGAAGAATCAGCGAGCGTGCATATATCTGCCTGAAACTGGCATGGCTGTATCGCGGGAAACGAAATGAACTGATTGCCCCTGAGGAAAAGAGAAAAAAAGAGTTATATGATTGTGAAATGCAGTATATTAAAAAGGCATTGGAAGGTTTTAAAGCAGCAAGATTAAAGGAAATGTTCCCAATTGCAGGAATGGATGAGTGGACCTACGACTTTTTAATGGCAGAACTTTCGATTGAATGCAACGAATTAGATGAGGCGCGCAAGTTAATCGGAAATATTATTTTTTCAAGAAATGCACCGAGCAGAGTGAAAGATAAAGCAAGGGATTTAAAAGATTATATAAATTCTTTGGAATAAAAGCAAAAAAAGAAGACAGTGTTTGTCTTCTTTTTTGCTTTTATCATTATTAAAATAAATCATCATCTGGCATATCACCGATGCTGTCTGCCAAAGCTTCTTTTTCTTCTTCGGTTAATGAATCTGATAAATCTTCCTCTTCCTCCTCATCATCTTCAGATTCAGGTGAGATAGAAGTATAACCTCTGTCTTCTCCGCTGATATCGTCTAAATCGTCATCAAAATCGTCTAAATCATCAAAGTCATCATAATCGTTATCAATGAAATCGCTGTCACTCTTGTATTTTTTATAAAGAGCAACTCCGGCAGCAGTAGCTGCACCTAAAACAGCTGTGATTGTTAAAAATTTTGAAAATTTACTAGCCATATTATTTCCCCTTTCAACTGTACACAATATTTGATGTAAATATATTATATTCTAATACAAATTCTATCAAAAATAAAGGAGAATTTCAAAAAAAATAAAATTAGTACTTTAGTACTATTGAAAAAACCAACATATGGCATTACAATACAAGTCAGTTAACAAAGTAGCACTCGAAAAGATTGAGTGCTAACAAAACAGATTGGAGGAATTTAAAATGTTAAGACCATTAGGTGACAGATTAGTATTAAAGCAGGTAGTTGCAGAAGAAACAACAAAGTCAGGTATTGTTTTACCTGGACAGTCAAAGGAAAAACCACAGGAGGCTACAGTAGTTGCAAAGGGTAAAGCGGTTGAATCAGAATATCTGAACGAAGGAGCGACAGTTATTTATTCAAAATATGCCGGAAATACCATTAAGATTGATGAAGAAGAGTATATCATTGTAAAGGAAGAAGATATTCTCGCAGTAGTGGAATAAGGTATATAGGAAGTAAGAAATTTTAATCATATTATATAGGAGGCATTTAAAATGGCAAAGGAAATTAAGTATGGTGCAGAAGCAAGAAAAGCTTTGGAAGAAGGCGTTAATAAGTTAGCAAATACAGTAAAGGTAACATTAGGACCTAAGGGTAGAAATGTAGTATTAGATAAGTCTTATGGCGCACCATTGATTACAAATGATGGTGTTTCAATTGCAAAAGAAATCGAACTGGAAGATGCATTTGAAAATATGGGTGCACAGCTTGTAAAAGAAGTAGCTACAAAGACAAATGATGTAGCTGGTGATGGTACTACAACAGCAACTGTTCTTGCACAGGCTATGGTAAATGAAGGTATGAAGAATCTGGCAGCAGGTGCAAATCCAATCGTGCTGAGAAAAGGTATGAAGAAGGCTACAGATGTGGCTGTAGAAGCTATCAAGAATATGAGCTCTAAGGTAAATGGAAAAGATCAGATTGCAAAAGTTGCAGCTATTTCCGCTGGTGATGAAGCTGTAGGTAATATGGTTGCAGATGCCATGGAGAAGGTTTCTAATGATGGTGTTATCACAATCGAGGAATCAAAGACAATGCAGACAGAGCTTGATCTTGTAGAAGGTATGCAGTTTGACAGAGGATACATATCTGCATATATGGCTACAGATATGGATAAGATGGAAGCTGTACTGGATGATCCATATATTCTTATTACAGATAAGAAGATTTCTAACATTCAGGAGATTCTTCCTGTACTTGAACAGATTGTACAGTCTGGTGCAAGACTTTTAATCATTGCTGAGGATATTGAAGGTGAAGCTCTTACTACATTAATCGTAAATAAGTTAAGAGGAACATTTAATGTTGTAGCTGTGAAAGCACCTGGTTATGGTGACAGAAGAAAAGAAATGCTTAAGGATATCGCTATTCTTACAGGTGGTCAGGTGATTTCAGAAGAACTCGGACTGGAATTAAAAGATACAACTA
>JAXFDY010000176.1:0-2938 GCA_034172985.1 Lachnospiraceae bacterium | reverse complement strand
AAGTGAATTTAAGAGAGTAGATGATTTGGAGCTAACACCGGAAGAAGATGGTTTACTGACCTATCGAACGCATCTTTATTATTGTGATCCAATGGCTTCCTGGCAAAAAGGCTGTATTGAGAAAAATCATGAGTTTATCCGATATGCCATACCTAAAAAGAAAAGCCTTAATCCATACACGCAGGAAGATATGACATTACTTATGAACCACATAAATAGTGTAAAACGTCCGGGTTTAGGAAATAAGTCGCCATATGAATTAGTGGATGAAGAAGACAGAGATTTTCATGATCCTAGAATGAAAAATTAAACCTGTACTTTGACAACTGAAAATGGCTAAAAAAGTCTAATTTGCTTTTGCAATGTAGTTTTGTTATTATACATCGACAATAATTCAGATTTGGCTTAAAATATAAAAGAGCGATTGGAAGAAAAAATAAGTGATAGTTTTAATTTAATACAATATACACACTAAAATTAATGAAAGAATGGAAAGAAAAATGAGTGATACATATAAAAGAATAACAGAATTTATTTTGAAAATAGAAGATGGATCTTATGGAAAATGGATGCCAGAATTTCAAACAGGAGATGGCACGCTTGAGAATCCTTATCAGATGCCTTATGTAGAGTACCGAAGAGAAATAGCTGATTTAGAGCAAGTAATATATCAGTTTGTGGATGAGCATCCAGAGTATGGGTTAAACAATTATATGGATATATTGCAATGTTATCAAATTGAATGGGGAGTAGATTCCATGTCAGAGGCTGATATTTCACATATGGATGGACGAGGCATTATGGCATTATTGGTTGGAGCAATTAGAGCAGAACGTTTTAGTGAAGGAACATTACTGAATTTTTTACAAAGAGGTTGTATTCAAAAATGGCTTAAGCGATTAGAAGAATTAGATCAAAAATAGAGAGGGATACATATTGAATATTGAAACATTGAAACAATTATCTTATGACAGTATTAGAAAACTATATAGAAATTATTTGGAAACGCTGGAGTTAAGTAAAAATACGATTCAGACTTTTTCTGTAGATACTTTTTATCTTTGGAAAAATGTGGGTCAGAAGGAGTTTTGGGATGTGGTTACTTCCAATAATTTTGAAATAGAGGCGAGGGACGCACTTCAAAAAGCTCTGATGGATAATTCTTCAGGAAATATAGCTGCTTTATTAAATGGATATTTAGCTAACCTGCGTAAATTTCGTAATTATGTGTATAATGATGCGGCAGAGTTGCCAGAACAGGAGGAAGATAATGCAAAGGCACTCAAGAATTTTCTATTAGATATTGAGTGTTTAGATCCATTGTCAGAATGGACAAGTAAATTCAATTTATTCGATATTCTGAAGATTACAAGAACCGAAATTCGTCATAGTAATATGCTTTCATGGCTACTTAGCCCGAATGAAAATCATGGATTGGGTGATAGCATTATTCGAGGATTTATCCAATATGTGGTTACATCCTTTTCTGAGGAAGCAGATGTTTTTGATACCTTGTTGATGGATTGCCATGATTTTATAATTCAGAGAGAATGGAATAATGTTGATGTGCTTGCTGTATCGAAAGATGAAAAATTTGTATTGTGTATAGAGAATAAAATTGATACCACAGAACATGATAATCAATTGAACAGATATCGAAAAATTGTGGAAGATACATATTCAAGTTATAAGAAAATGTATATTTTCCTTTCGCCAGAGGGAACAGATGCCAGTGATCCGGAATACTGGTGTTCTATGTCATATCAGGATGTGCTTAATATTATAGAAAATGCGAGAAAAAAAGTGAAACTTTTACCTGATGTAGCATTGCTTATCGATAATTACACAGAAATAATCAGGAGGGATATTGTGGGAGACGATAATTTGACACGAATTTGTGCAGAAATATATGCAAAACACCAGAAAGCCTTAGATTTAATATTTGAAAATAAACCAGACCGTACATCAGATTTGGGAGATCTTATAAAAACATGGGCTGTATCTAAGACAGAAAAGGGCGAAATAGAAGTCGTGCTAGAAAAGTGTACTAAGACCTACATACGATTTAAAACAGACTATATTTCACACCTTATGCCGGATACAGAGGAACCAGATAGCGGCTGGAATACCAAAAATCATTATTTTTATGAAATTAGGAATATTGATGGTAGAGAGTTTTTTATACAACTTTCTCTTAGTGCGAAAAATTTAACAGATGAACAGAGAGAGGTATGTAAAAAGATTAATGAGTATTTCCCTTCCAGATTGCAAAAGGAAAATTGGCAGTGGAGGACTCCTTTTGTGACGAAGCATAGCAAGACAGACGAAGAGTTAGCAGGTGAACATATCTGGGAACAGTTGGATAAGAAACTAGAAGAAATTAAAACATTTGAAAATAAGTTAAAAACGATATTCGAGGAGTGCTGTTAAGATATTGATAGTTAAGTGACAAGAACAGTAAATTGTCTTATAGACTATGTAGAATATTTGTAAACCATCATCCATGGGTACTACAAAATAAAAGAAACCGCCATTTTCAGGCGATTTCCATAGATTTGAACCTTGATATTTAAATTAAGATTTTTTCAGGCTGCGGCATTTTTTCTGGGCTGCCTCTGACCAGGGGAGAAGATCCTTTATAAACTTCCGGTCTTTATCATCGGCGTGTCTGGAGAGCTCATCGAGCAGGTATTCCAGATATTCATATACCCGAAGACTATTCGCTTTCGCTGTCTCGACCAGGCTGTATAGAATGGCACTTGCCTGCGCACCGCGTATGGAGTCCATGTTGACCCAGTTCTTCCGGCCGAGTGTAAATGGACGGATGGCACGTTCTGCGACATTATTGTCCATTGGGACAGCGCCATTGGAAAGAAAGACGCGCAGGAACTTTTCCTGATTGATGCAGTACTGAAGACTCTTGTAGGTGTTGCTTCCA